>CAZRYZ010000028.1:0-16828 GCA_964604465.1 uncultured Dechloromonas sp.
ACACCTTGAGCGAATCGCCCGCCAGAATACCGGCGACAGCAGCCTCGGCACCCCAAATCGTCGTGAACATCGTCACGCGTGCCATCAGACCCGAGGTGCGGATCGATCGCGAGTCATTAATGGCATGACGCTTCTCTTCGACCGTATTGATGATTAGGGCAATTTCATTATTCTTGATGGCATCAACCACGTGCGGCCGACCTTCGGTAACCTTATTTACACGTTGCACCGGCACACCTGCGTCCTCAATAGCTTTCGCCGTTCCTCGCGTTGCGATCAGCTGATAGCCAGCCAGATGTAACTGGCGCGCCATTTCCACTGCCTTGGCCTTGTCGCTATCCTTGACCGACAGAAAGACCTTGCCCCCCTTGGGCAGAATCACGCTACTGGCCATCTGGGCTTTAACAAAAGCTTCCGGGAAAGTCTTGCCCACACCCATCACTTCACCGGTGGACTTCATCTCCGGACCCAGAATCGTATCGACACCCGGAAACTTGGCAAACGGGAAGACAGCTTCCTTCACGGAATAATAAGGGGGTACAACCTCTTTCGTGACACCCTGTTCCGCCAATGATTGACCCGCCATGCAACGGGCAGCAATCTTCGCGAGTTGCAGTCCGGTCGCCTTGGAAACAAATGGCACGGTGCGCGAGGCGCGGGGATTCACTTCCAGGACGTAGACATCGTCATCCTTGATGGCGAACTGCACGTTCATCAGACCACAGACATTCAGCGCCTTCGCCATGGCCTTGGTCTGACGACGCAACTCTTCCTGGACTTCTTTGCCCAGCGAATACGGGGGCAAAGAACATGCCGAGTCACCCGAGTGGACGCCCGCCTGTTCGATGTGTTCCATGACGCCGCCGATGATAACTTCCTTGCCATCCGACAACGCATCCACGTCGACTTCACAGGCATCGTTGAGGAAGCGGTCGAGCAGCACGGGCGAATCGTTCGACACTTTCACGGCTTCGCGCATGTAGCGCTCCAGATCCTTCTGCTCGTGCACGATTTCCATAGCGCGACCACCCAGCACATACGACGGACGAACCACCAAGGGGTAGCCAATCTCTTCGGCCATACGCAACGCTTCTTCTTCGGTGCGTGCCGTACGGTTCGGCGGCTGCTTCAAGCCCAGGTCATGCAATAGCTTCTGGAAGCGCTCACGGTCTTCAGCAGCATCAATCATGTCCGGCGAGGTGCCTATGATGGGAACCCCATTGGCTTCTAGGGCCAACGCCAGCTTCAGTGGTGTCTGCCCGCCATACTGCACGATCACACCCACTGGCTTTTCGATGGCGACAATTTCCAGTACGTCTTCCAGCGTCAGCGGCTCGAAATACAGACGATCGGACGTATCGTAATCTGTGGACACGGTTTCCGGATTGCAGTTGACCATGATGGTCTCATAGCCATCTTCGCGCATCGCCATCGCGGCGTGCACACAACAGTAGTCGAACTCGATGCCCTGACCAATCCGGTTCGGGCCGCCGCCCAGAACCATGATCTTCCTTTTATCGGTCGGTTGCGCCTCGCATTCGTCTTCATAGGTCGAATACATGTACGCTGTATTGGTGGCAAATTCAGCCGCACAGGTATCCACGCGCTTGTAGACCGGGCGAACGCCCAGAGCATGGCGGCGATCGCGCACGGCTTTTTCGGTGGTCTTAGTCAGATCCGCGAGGCGACGATCCGCAAAACCTTTGCGCTTGAGGTACCGGATTTCATCTGCACTGAGGCTTTCAAAACTCCGATTTTCAATGGTCATTTCCAGATCAACGATTTCCTTGATCTGCGTTAGGAACCAGGGGTCAATCTTGGTCAGCTCGAACACGCGCTCGACCGACATGCCCACACCGAAGGCATCGGCCACGTACCACAGACGGTCCGGCGTCGCATTCGCGATCTGCTCATCAATCGTTTCCGGATCAACGGTCTTCAGATTGAAGCCATCAACACCGACCTCCAGGCCACGCAGGGCTTTCTGCAGGGACTCCTGGAAGGTCCGACCGATCGCCATCACCTCGCCCACCGACTTCATCTGGGTGGTCAGACGGTTATCGGCCATCGGGAATTTCTCAAACGCGAAACGTGGCACCTTGGTCACGACGTAATCGATGGAGGGCTCAAACGAGGCTGGCGTCTTGCCACCGGTAATTTCGTTAGCCAGTTCATCCAGTGTGTAACCCACTGCCAGCTTGGCGGCGATCTTGGCAATCGGGAAACCGGTCGCCTTGGAGGCGAGCGCCGAAGAACGCGACACGCGCGGATTCATTTCAATGACGACCATGCGGCCATCATCCGGATTGATCGAAAACTGCACGTTCGACCCACCGGTATCAACCCCGATCTCGCGCAACACGGCGATCGAGGCGTTACGCATAATCTGGTATTCCTTGTCGGTCAGCGTCTGCGCCGGGGCCACCGTGATCGAGTCACCGGTATGCACGCCCATCGGGTCGAGGTTTTCGATCGAACAGATGATGATGCAGTTGTCCTTCCGGTCACGCACCACTTCCATTTCGTATTCTTTCCAACCCAGCAGCGACTCTTCGATCAGCAGCTCGTTGGTCGGCGAGGCTTCGAGGCCGCGCTTACAGATCGCCTCGAACTCTTCCATGTTGTAGGCGATACCACCACCCGTACCACCCAGCGTGAACGAGGGGCGAATGATGGTCGGGAAGCCGATACCGGCTTGAACCTGATAGGCTTCCTCCATCGAGTGGGCAATGGCCGAACGCGCCGAACCGAGGCCGATCTTATTCATGGCCTGCTTGAACTTCTCGCGGTCTTCCGCCTTGTCGATGGCTTCCTTCGAAGCGCCAATCAGCTCGACACCAAACTTTTCGAGCACGCCTTCACGATCCAGATCCAGCGCACAGTTCAGAGCGGTCTGGCCACCCATTGTGGGCAGCAGCGCATCCGGACGCTCGGTTTCGATAATGCGGGCAACAACCTGCCAGGTAATCGGCTCGATGTAGGTTACATCAGCCATCTCCGGGTCGGTCATGATGGTCGCCGGATTCGAGTTCACCAGAATGACTCTGTAACCTTCTTCACGCAGCGCTTTGCACGCCTGGGCACCAGAGTAGTCAAATTCGCAGGCCTGACCGATGACGATCGGGCCGGCGCCGATGATGAGAATGCTTTTTAGGTCTGTACGCTTGGGCATGGTTCCGCTTCTTATTATTTTGC
Source organism: uncultured Dechloromonas sp. (assembly GCA_964604465.1). Classification (GTDB taxonomy): domain Bacteria; phylum Pseudomonadota; class Gammaproteobacteria; order Burkholderiales; family Rhodocyclaceae; genus Fluviibacter. The sequence goes on from CAZRYZ010000028.1 coordinate 3,196, forward strand.
AGCGTGCTGCGACATCAGATCAATGAAACGATCAAAGAGGTAGCTCACGTCGTGCGGGCCGGGGCTCGCTTCCGGGTGGCCCTGGAATGAAAAGGCCGGGGCATCCGTCAGGGCAATGCCCTGCAGCGTGCCGTCGAACAATGAGACATGCGTCACCCGCACATTGGCTGGCAGCGTTGCAGCATCCGCGGCAAAGCCATGGTTCTGACTGGTGATGAGCACCTGACCGGTATCCACATCCTTGACCGGATGGTTGGCCCCATGGTGCCCAAACTTCATTTTCACGGTCTTGGCACCGGCAGCCAGAGCCAGCAACTGGTGGCCCAGGCAAATGCCATACACCGGTTTCTTCACGGCAAGAAACTCGCGAATCGCGCTAATCGCATAGTCGCAGGGTTCCGGATCACCGGGGCCGTTGGACAGGAACACCCCGTCCGGATTCATCGCCAGAACCTCGGCAGCCGGAGTTTTAGCCGGCACCACGGTGACATCGCAACCGCGCTCGGCCAACATGCGCAGGATATTGCGCTTGACACCGAAATCGTAGGCCACCACCTTGAAACGCGGCGTTGGCCCCGTCACATAGCCTTTGAGTGTCCACTCACCCTGATTCCAAGTGTAGGGCTTATCAACGGTAACTACTTTCGCCAGATCCATGCCGGCCAGACCCGGAAAAGCTCTGGCTTCAGCCAATGCCGCAGCCTCGTCGATCGTTTCACCGGCAGCAGCGGCGATAATGCAGCCAGCCTGTGCACCCTTCTCGCGCAGGATACGGGTCAGCTTGCGGGTATCAATTCCGGCGATGGCGACGATGCCATGCCTGACCAAATAGGAAGACAGGTCACTCTGGGCACGCCAGTTGGAAGCCACAAGCGGGAGATCACGAATCACCAGGCCGGCGGCGTAATTGGCATCGGATTCGAAATCTTCGTCATTGCAACCGACATTACCGATGTGCGGATAGGTCAGCGTGACGATCTGTCGGCAGTACGACGGGTCCGTCAGAATTTCCTGATAACCGGTCAATGCCGTATTGAACACGACTTCACCCGAGGTCTTGCCGGCCGCACCGATGGATTCTCCGCGAAACACTGTGCCATCTGCCAGAACCAGCAAGGCTCCCGGCCGGGTGGAACAAAGCGGTACGCTGCCTTTGGCAGCAGATGAAACAGTTGAGGCAGACTCGGCGTAGGACACAGCAGCTCCGGATGGCAGATATGCAAAGCGGGAGCCCATGAACACCGCCCGAGGGCGATCTGTCTGGTACTCCCGCTCGAGTCCCGCAAATGCAGGACATTAAGCGACCAAATTATAGCGAAAAATGCTGCGATGCGCTAGCGCCTCGAACGGTCTGCGACCCCGGGTCAGCCACGCAACCCGAGCACATCCTGCATATCAAACAAACCCTTAGCGTGGTCACGCATGAATTTTGCGGCACGTACGCTGCCCAATGCATACGGCATACGGCTGCTGGCCTTATGCCCGATTTCGACCCGCTCGCCGGTACCACAGAACATGACCACGTGATCACCCACGATGTCACCGCCCCGCACAGTGGCAAAGCCAATCGTGCTTTCCTGGCGTTCTCCGGTGACGCCTTCGCGTCCGTAAACAGCCACTTCTTTCAGGTTGCGACCCAGCGCATCGGCGACCACTTCTCCCATACGCAAAGCAGTACCCGAAGGGGCATCCACCTTGTGACGGTGATGCGCTTCAACGATTTCCACATCGTATCCACTGTTCAGGATACTGGCGGCAATTTCCAGCAGCTTGAAGGTCACATTGACACCGACACTCATGTTGGGTGCAAAAACCACCGGCACCGATTGGGCCGCCTCGGCAATGACCGCCTTACCCGATTCCTCGAAGCCCGTGGTACCAATGACCATACCGACTCCTGCCGCCTTGCAGGCTTGCAGGTGCACCAGCGTTGCTTCAGGCCGGGTGAAGTCGATCATACAATCCGCGCCCTTGAGGCCCGCCGCCACATCCGTACTGATGCGCACCCCGGTCGCACGGCCAACGAACTCACCCGGATCACGGCCCACAAAGTCACTCCCTTCGCGCTCGAAAGCGGCGTGCAGAGTGGTTGCCGGATCCTGCAGCACTGCTTCGATGAGCATGCGCCCCATACGCCCCGAAGCGCCTGCTATCGCAATTCTGACCGGTCCCGACATCTGTGTTCCTTTATTTGAAGAGGTGAATGAATCGCCACCACCATGAGTCACTCTCGGGTTCGGACCCCTCGGCCGGACCTTCTGAGTCATCAGGCAACGACCCCAGATCAATGATCTGCGGCTGATTCGACTGAGCGACGTTCGCAACGCCCGCCGCTGCAGCGGCATCCGCATCCAGATTACCGGTGAATTGAACGTCTGCGGGCTGGCCGGCCGAGACGTCGCCACCCACACGTTCCAACAGGCCGGATGCGTTGAAATACATGTAAATATTGCGCATCGTGATCTGACCTGTCTGGCCGTCTTCAAAGCGGTAGACGTAATCCCAGCGATCCGCGTGGAAAGGATCCTGTAGCAGGGGGGTGCCCAACACGTAGCGCACCTGGTCGCGGGTCATTCCTGGCCGTAGCTGAGCAATCTGCTTCTGCTCAATCAGATTTCCTTGCTGCACATTGATACGGTATTCAAGAAAATAGCGCTCGACGGCACAGCCGCTCAACCACAGCACCATGAGCGTGGCCAACCCCCAGCTCACAAGCCGGCGGGCAACGGAATCGCGGCAAGGCGACGCGGCACAACGGCAGAAAAGAGGCATGGGCGGAACAGGTCGGTGCAAAAGCCGTTATCATATCCGAAGTCATTCCCCCAGGAACTGTTTTATGCCCACCCCGAAAGACCTGCAGCAATCCGGCCTCAAGGTAACGATGCCCCGGATGAAGATTCTCGAGGTTTTCGAAAAACACCGGGATGCTCACCTGACCGCCGATGATGTCTATCGCCACCTGATGACGGAGGGCCTAGATATCGGCCTAGCCACGGTATATCGGGCACTAACGCAGTTCGAACAGGCCGGGCTTCTGCAGAAACAGAACTTCGAGTCGGGCAAAGCCGTTTTCGAACTTAATCGTGGGGATCATCACGACCATCTGGTTTGCCTCCAGTGTGACCGCGTTGTCGAATTCTGCGACCCGGAGATCGAGAATAAACAGGCTGAAATTGCCCAAAAACTGGGCTTCCGGATCCAGGCCCACGATCTCTGCCTCTATGCCGACTGTGTCGACCAGAGCTGCCCCCACCGCCCGGCCCCCAAATCGCCAGGCGTCCGATTCTAGCGATTCAGGTGATAGGCCTTATCCAAGAGTCCAAGTCTCAAAGACCCCAAGTCGTCCGCACTCCGAGCTTCTGCGTAGGCGGGCTAACCCGCTCTCTGCAACATTTCAGCCGCGTGGGCACGGGTACGCGCTGTAATCTCGACCCCCCCGAGCATGCGGGCAATCTCTTCAACCCGATCCGCATCATCGAGTACGTCGACCCGGCTTCTGAATGCGTCACCGGAACGCTCTTTACTGACCTGCCATTGCCAGTCCGCACAAGCGGCTACTTGCGGCAAGTGCGTCACACATAGGACCTGCCGACGCTCACCCAACCTGGCAAGCAAACGGCCCACCACTTCGGCCACACTGCCGCCGATGCCCACATCGACCTCATCAAAAATCAGCGTAGGTACCGCACTTTCCGCGCTGGTCACCACCTGGATCGCCAAGCTGATCCGCGACAATTCACCACCCGACACAACTTTGGCTAGCGGACGCCAGTCGCTCCCCGCCAGGCCGCTCACCTGAAATTCCACGCGTTCATCGCCATGGACACTCCCCCCCTCCAGGGGCGCTAACGTGACGCGGCACCGGCCACCGCCCAGTGCCAGATCCTGCATGGCCACACTCACCTGTTTACCTAGCGCTTCAGCTGCCGTCTGACGGCCCTTGGTCAGCCGTTTGGCGGCCTCCGCATAAGCCGTAGCCGCCGCCTGCACCTTTGCCTCGAGGGCAGCAATATCTATGGCCTCGTTGAGCTGTTCCGCCTCCTCATTCAGGCGTCGATAAAGCGCCGGGAGAGATCCCGGGTCGGTCTGGTGCTTGCGCGCCAGCTCGAGCAAGGCACTCATTCTTCGTTCAATCTCGGCGAGCCGGGTCGGATCCACCTCAAGCCGGTCGATATGACGACGCAGCAGCGTGAGCGCCTCCGAAAGCTCGCTTTGCGCCGACTGCAACAGCGCCAGAGGCTCACCCAGCGCCGAATCCATATCTGCGCCCTCCTGCAAACGGTGTGCCAGACGGCCTAGAAGTGACATAAGAGGCTCATCACCCTCACCCAGCGTATCAATGGATCCCTGCACGATTTCGATCAGGCCAGTGGCATTGGCCAAACGGCTCTGCTCTTCGCCCAAGGCCTGCCAGCCCCAATCGGGCTCATCACTGGCCAATTCGGATAAGGCCTTGATTTGCCAGGTCAGTGTCTCGCGACGCACCGCCAGATCGCCGGAGCGTTGACTCGCATCCTCAAGCAGCTGGCGAGCCGCCACCCAGCCTCGCCAGGCTGTAACGGTCGCCGCTGATTCTTTCTCCAACCGGCCAAAATCATCAAGCAGCGCACGCTGGGCATCGCTACGCAAGAGTGACTGATGCGCATGCTGCCCATGGATATCGAGCAACCATTCACCCACTGCCCGCACATGCTGAAGGGTCACGGGCACCCCATTAATAAAGGCACGCGAACGACCGGTCGCCTCGTAGACGCGACGAATCAACACCCCTTCGCCTACTTCAAGAGGAATTTCCTGATCCGCAAACAATCCCTGGAATTCAGCATGATCGACGGCATCAAATTCTGCCGTCACATCAGCCCGTGCGGCGCCGGCACGAACCAGACTGGCATCAGCCCGTTCGCCCAGCACAAACGCCAATGCATCGATGAGCAAGGACTTTCCCGCACCGGTTTCGCCAGTCAGCGCACCAAACCCAGACTGGAAATCCAGCTCCAGCGATTCAACGAGCACAAAGTCACGAATCTGCAGGCGCGACAGCATCCATCAGACTCCACGACTTCCGGCACCATTAACCGTCTGACCGGGACGGATGCTCGGACCTTCGCTCCAGTGCAATTTCTGGCGCAGCATGGCAAAGTAGCTGTAACCCGGAGGGTGCAACAAGCGGACGCGATGCGGTGAGCGCTGGAGGCACACCGAGTCTCCGGGCATCAGGTCAACCGTTTCCTGTCCATCAAAGTGGGCGCGGGCATTAGCACCCTGCACCAGGCGCACTTCGATTTTGGCGGAATCGGGCAGCGTAATCGGACGATTGGAAAGCGCATGCGGACACAGCGGCACCAGCGCGATCCCACCCAGCTTGGGGTGAAGAATCGGGCCATTCGCCGAGAGCGCGTAAGCCGTTGAACCGGTCGGCGTACAAATAATGAGCCCATCGGCACGCGCACTGTAAATAAACTCGTCATCCACCCGCAGCTCGAACTCGATCATGCGGCCGGTCGCCCCTTTGTCGATGACAACATCATTGAATGCCAGATTTGACTGGGGTTGCCAGTTGGCCGAGGCGCCGCCAAATACCACCGAGGCATCGAGCAACAACCGCTCTTCCTGATCGAAGCTGCCCGCCATCAATTGCGTCATGGCCCCCAGCATATCGGAGCGGGCAATATCCGTCATGAAACCCAGGCGTCCCTGATTAATCCCGACCAGCGGACGGTCATAGCGGGCCAGTTGACGGGCGGCGTGCAGCATCGTGCCATCGCCTCCAACAACCACAACCAGATCGGCCCGTTGGCCAATCTGCGCAAAATCGGCACATTCGGCACTAACCAGGGCTGACTTTTCAAGAACCTGTCCTGTCTGGATGGCGGTTTCTGTTTCCACCAGTACAGCGATGCCATGAGAAGCGAAGAATGCAGCAAGCGCTGCAATCGAATCGGCAACTTCAGGGCTCTCCTGACGACCGATCAAGGCCACCGTTTTCAACGGCAATGGGTACGACATCCACATGGCTCCGCAAACAACCCACCCGGGGTTTTAACTGCCCCACCCGTCAGTTCAACCGGTCAGGGATTAATAATGGCTATATCTGGATTAAACCACAGAATAATTTTGTAGAATCGAGCATCATGAACGATCGTCACGCAACCGGGCCGATCCTGACCCCGCCCGAGGATTCGCTAACCGCACAGACCCAGACACCGCTGGATGATCGCGCACGCATTCTGCTGAAAACCCTGGTTGAAAACTACATTGCCGAAGGTGCCCCGGTCGGCTCCCGGATCCTGTCGCGCGCCTCCGGGCTTGACCTATCCGCAGCCACCGTTCGTAACGTCATGGCCGATCTTGAGGATCTGGGTTTCATTGCTAGTCCACACACGTCGGCTGGGCGCATACCCACCCCACGGGGTTATCGCTTTTTCGTTGATTCGCTGCTCACCATGCAGCCTCTGGAGCAGGTGGCCCAAGCCCGGATCGTCTCCGGTCTGAGCGGTGCCCAAGCGCAACCGAGCCAGATCATCAGCCAGGCATCGCGCCTGCTTTCGGATCTCACCCATTTTGCCGGCATCGTAATCGCCCCCCGCCATGCCAGCACCCGGATCCGTCAGGTCGAGTTCATTTCTCTAGCTGACCGACGTGTGCTGCTCGTGCTAGTCACCAGTGATGGCAATGTCCAGAACCGGATTCTGACCACAGATCGCCCCTACAGCCCGGGGGAGCTCCTTGAAGCGGCCAATACCCTGAATCAGAACTTCGTGGGGCTCGAACTGGAGCAGATGCGCCACCGGGTCCATGACGAACTCACCCGAATCCGCGCCGACATGCAGGCCCTGATGGCAGCAGCTTTAACCGCCAGCAGCGAGGCACTCATGCCCCGTGAGTCGGAAACCGTTATTTCTGGCGAGAAGAATCTGCTGGATGTCGAAGACCTCAGTTCCAATATGCGTCGGCTGCGCGAGCTGTTTGACCTCTTCGAACAACGTACGTCTCTGGTGCGCCTGCTCGACCTCTCGCAACGCGCAGCGGGAGTGCGGCTCTACATCGGCCAGGAGTCCGGCATCGCCACGCTAGACGAATGCAGCGTCGTCACGGCACCCTACCAGGTCGAGGGTGAAGTCGTTGGCTCCGTCGGTGTCATCGGCCCAACCCGCATGGCCTATGATCGGGTCATCCCGATTGTCGATATCACGGCCCGTCTACTCTCCAGCGCACTGACCGAACAGGCGCAAAGCTAACCCGTCCCTGAAGGGGGACTTCAACGAGAACCTCCATGAATAAAACCCCACCTGTCTGGCGCCACGGCACACCGCCCCGCACGGCAATCGTGCTAGTCAATCTGGGCACACCAACCGCCCCCACCCCCGATGCCGTGCGTCGGTACCTGGCCGAGTTTCTGGGCGATCCCCGGGTCGTTGAAATACCGCGCGCCCTGTGGATGCTGATCTTGCACGGGATCATCCTGCGCATTCGTCCGAAAAAGTCTGCCGCCAAATACGCTACCGTCTGGACCGATGCGGGCTCGCCCCTGCTGGTCCACACCGAAGCCCAGACCCGAATGCTCGCCGAAGCCCTGCGCCAACGCGGCCACGATCTCATCGTCACCTGGGCCATGCGTTACGCTGCGAATGGGCCGCACAGCATTCCTGCCGTGCTGGAAAAACTTCGTGCCGACAATGCAACCCGCATCCTCCTTCTGCCCATGTACCCGCAATATTCGGCCAGCACCACGGGTACGGCCATTGATCAGGCGCTCGGCTGGTTACTGAGCTTACGCAACCAGCCCGAATTACGCTATGTTCGAAATTTCGCCGACGATCCCGGTTATATCAACGCAGTTGTGCACACAATTAGAGCCCATTGGCAGAAGAACCCACCGCCCGCCCTGCCCGACGCAGGCTACCGGCTGGTGATGAGTTTTCATGGCCTGCCGGAACGCAACCTGAAACTAGGCGACCCCTATTTCTGCGAATGCCACAAAACCGCCCGGCTCGTCGCCGAAGCGCTCGACCTTCCTCCGGAGGCCGTTGTGACCACCTTCCAATCTCGTTTTGGTAAGGCCAAATGGGTCGAGCCCTATACCGAGCCAACGCTGATCGAACTCGCCAAAAAAGGGGTCCAGCGCGTCGACGTTCTGTGCCCGGGATTTGTCGCCGATTGCCTTGAAACGCTCGAAGAAATCAACATGGAGGTGCGCGCCGCCTTCCTCACGGCCGGGGGCGAACACTTCCACTACCTGCCCTGCCTCAATGAAGACCCCGACTGGATCAGCGCCCTGGCCGCTCTCTGCGAACGTCAACTGGGAGGCTGGCCCATGGGCACCCCGGACGCGCAGGCACTCGAACGACAAGCCGTGTCCGCGAAAGCCCTGGGTGCTGCCGAATAGCCCCCCCTTGAAAACCAAGCGTCGATCCCCATCTGACAAACAAATTCTCATTTACTCAAGCGATCACGGAAGCCCAAACACATGACCGAACCACAAGACCCGATCCAAAACATCACCGACGACGCAATGGATGTAACTCCGGAACAAACGACTGCCAGCCCTGAAGGCGATGTAGCCGCACTGGAGGCCAAAGTCGCCGAACTGCAGGATGCCTATCTCCGTGCCAAAGCCGAGGGCGAGAACCTGCGCCGTCGAGCCGCCGAAGACGTGACCAAAGCCCACAAATTTGCCGTGGAAAAATTTGCCCGCGAATTGATCGCCGTATCCGATAGCCTCGATGCTGCACTGGCTGACACAGCCGCTGATGCAGCCACATTACGCTCGGGCGTGGAACTGACCCAGAAGCAGCTCCTGGCTGCCTTCGAACGCTCCGGTATGAAAGTTGAAAACCCGGCACCGGGTGAGAAGTTTGATCCGAACCAGCATCAGGCCATTGCCATGGTTGATGCCGACCAGCCCGGCAACACCGTGGTCAATGTCCTGCAGAAGGGTTACCAGCTCTCGGATCGCGTCCTGCGGCCGGCCATGGTCACTGTGGCCAACGGCTAATCACTCACCGAGCCTAGCCCTAAAATTCTTGCGTTAAACGCTTGAAAACCGACATGGCGGCCTCATATAGCCGTCATGTCCGGTGAATTGACGGTGCAGAACTATCATTTCACCCAACCAATCAACCAGTTAGCAAATCACAAGGATAAACATCCATGGGAAAAATTATCGGTATTGACCTCGGTACGACCAACTCGTGCGTGTCCGTTATGGAAAACGGCGCACCGAAGGTCATTGAAAACGCAGAAGGCGCCCGTACGACCCCGTCCATCATCGCCTACACCAATGATGGTGAAGTGCTGGTCGGTGCCCCGGCCAAGCGCCAGGCCGTCACCAACCCGACGAACACCCTGTACGCCATCAAGCGTCTGATCGGCCGTCGTTTCGAAGACAAGGAAGTCCAGAAAGACATCAGCCTGATGCCGTTCAAGATCATGAAGGCCGATAACGGTGACGCCTGGGTCGAAGTATTAGGCGACAAGAAAATGGCGCCGCAGCAGGTTTCTGCTGAAGTCCTGCGCAAGATGAAGAAGGCCGCTGAGGACTATCTGGGTGAAGAAGTGACCGAAGCCGTCATCACGGTACCGGCCTACTTCAACGACAGCCAGCGTCAGGCGACCAAGGACGCCGGGCGTATTGCCGGTCTGGACGTCAAGCGTATCATCAACGAACCGACTGCCGCTGCCCTCGCCTTTGGCCTGGACAAGAAGGAAGGCGATCGTAAGATTGCTGTATTCGACCTCGGCGGCGGTACCTTCGACATCTCGATCATCGATATCTCGGAGATCGACGGTGAGCATCAGTTCGAAGTTCTGTCGACCAACGGCGATACATTCCTTGGCGGCGAAGACTTTGACCAGCGCCTCATCGACTACATCGTCACCGAATTCAAGAAAGAGTCCGGCGCCGATCTGAAGAACGACGTGCTGGCTCTACAGCGCCTGAAAGAGGCTGCCGAAAAAGCCAAGATCGAACTCTCATCGGCCCAACAGACCGAAATCAACCTGCCGTACATCACAGCAGATGCCACTGGTCCGAAGCACCTGACCATGAAGATCACCCGTGCCAAGTTCGAAAGCCTGGTCGATGATCTGATCGAACGTACCATCGCTCCCTGCGCCACCGCGCTCAAGGACGCCGGTTGCTCGGCTTCGGACATCAGCGATGTCATCCTGGTCGGCGGTATGACCCGCATGCCCAAGGTGCAGGATAAGGTTAAGGAATTCTTCGGCAAAGAGCCGCGCAAGGACGTCAACCCGGATGAAGCCGTGGCCGTTGGTGCGGCAGTTCAGGGCGGCGTGCTGCAAGGCGACGTCAAGGACGTCCTGCTGCTCGACGTCACCCCGCTCACCCTAGGTATCGAAACCCTGGGCGGCGTGATGACCAAGCTGATTCCGAAGAACACCACGATCCCGACCAAGGCCAGCCAGGTCTTCTCGACCGCGGACGACAACCAGTCGGCTGTGACCATCCACGTGCTGCAAGGCGAGCGTGAAATGGCCAACGGCAACAAGAGCCTGGGTCAGTTCAATCTGGAAGGCATTCCGGCTGCAGCCCGCGGCACACCGCAAATCGAAGTCACCTTCGATATCGACGCCAACGGCATCCTGCATGTCTCCGCCAAAGACAAGCAGACCGGCAAGGAAAACAAGATCACCATCAAGGCCAACACCGGTCTTTCGGAAGAAGAAATTCAGCGCATGGTCAAGGATGCCGAAGCCAATGCCGCCGAAGACCACAAGGCCCGTGAACTGGCTGATGCCCGTAACGGCGGTGATGCCGCTGTGCACAGTGTCCGCAAGATGCTGACCGAACTGGGCGACAAGGTCCCGGCCGATGAAAAGGCCAAGATCGAAGCCGCTGCCAAGGAAGTCGAAGACGCCGTTCGCGGAACCGATAAAGCCGAGATCGAGAAGAAATCCGAGGCACTGATGCAGGCTTCGCAAGCACTGGCCCAGCTGGCCGGCGCTCAGGGCGGCGAAGCCCCGGGTGCTGCAGGCGGTCAGGCCGATGCCGGCAAGCAACCGGATGGCGATGTCGTGGACGCCGAGTTCACCGAAGTCAAGGACCAGAAGTAACTCCGGATCACGGATCCATCGGGGGCAAGGGAGACCTTGCCCCCTTTTGCATTAACACACTGAATGAAACAACATTGAACTGCCATGTCTAAACGTGATTACTACGAAGTTCTGGGTGTACATAAAGGCGCCTCCGATGACGACCTCAAAAAGGCCTATCGTCGCCTTGCCATGAAATTCCACCCGGACCGTAACCCGGATGACAAATCGGCCGAGACCCAGTTCAAGGAAGCCAAAGAAGCCTACGAGGTGCTCACTGATCCGCACAAACGTGCCGCCTATGATCAGTATGGCCACGCCGGTGTCGACCCCTCCATGGGGGGCGGCTTTGGCGGTTTCGGCGGCGGTGCCGGCGGTTTCGATTTTGGCAACATCTTTGAAGAGATCTTCCGCGGTGGCGGGGGTGGTTTTGGTGGCGCTGGTGGCGGACGCGGTGGTCGAAGCCAGGTCTATCGGGGCGCCGATCTGCGCTACGACCTGGAAGTCAGCCTTGAAGAAGCTGCCAAGGGCACTCAGACACGCATCCGCATCCCGACCGAAATCAACTGCGAGACCTGCAAAGGCTCAGGCGCCAAGCCCGGCACCAGCAGCAAAACCTGCGGCACCTGCAAGGGCAGCGGCCAGGTACGGATGCAACAGGGCTTCTTCTCCGTGCAGCAGACCTGCCCACACTGCCATGGTTCGGGCAAAGTCATCGAGGATCCCTGCACGGATTGTCATGGCCGGGGTCGCAAGCGTGAGAACAAGACGCTTGAAATCAAAATCCCCGCGGGCGTCAATGATGGCGATCGTATCCGCCTTTCGGGCGAAGGGGAAGCCGGCGTCAATGGAGGCCCGTCAGGCGATCTCTACGTCCAGATCAGCCTCAAGCAACATGAACTGTTTACACGCGATGGCGACGACCTCCACTGTGAGATCCCTGTCAGTATGACCACCGCGGCTCTGGGGGGCGACATCGACGTCCCGACGCTCGACGGCACCGCCAGCCTGCGCATCCCCGAAGAAACCCAGACCGGAAAAATCTTCCGCCTGCGTGGCAAAGGGGTGAAAGGCATGCGCAGCGGGGTCGAAGGCAACCTCTACGTTCACGTCATCGTAGAAACCCCGGTCAACCTGAATAGCGAGCAGAAAGATCTACTTCGTAAATTCCAGGAAAGTCTGGGTGAGCACCACTCACCGCAAGAAGGTGGCTGGCAGCAGAAGCTGAAGAATTTCTTTAGTAGCTAATTTTCACTGTTTAGTAGCATCAGGCTTAGGGCACACCCTCTACGTAACGAGGCGAAGGCGATACGGCGTAGAAATCTCACGTCGTAATCGACCTTTCCAGCCGGCTGATGCCAAGGCCCCGATAGACAAACATCCTTTCAATGCTTACCAGCAAGGAAACTCAGCCACTAGGTTGGGATTTTCTTTATAGCTCCGCTATTGTTTGAGCGTAGCATTAACTCCGTACAATCGAAGGATTTCTTTGTTGTATTGCCCCCAGCTGATCTTCCCCTCCCAGAGTTCCGCATTATTCATTAACAACGCCGGTTCAATCACAGTCTCATATTTCTGTAGATATGTTTTTGAGTTGTTTGATCCATTGCTGCGCGTTAGTGCTTTCTTTTGATCAATTAGCACGCTCCTCTCTGCACTAAACCTATCAAGGAGGGCGCGTTGTTGTTTTGTGATTTTCGTTTTATCCGTCAGCATTTCCATCGTTGGTTGTTTCAGCCCGATGCCACAGGGAGTTTTTTGAACGATTGGTTGATATTCTGAACGGTCACAGAGATCATCGACTGCTGAATCGATAGATTTGATCTGATCGATATATGCTCTATCAACAGGGGATGGATCAACTGCCTGAGCAGCATAGCCCTTAGCCACTAAACAATTTTCAAACGCACGATTACGCTTCATCTGAATGTTCGCGCCTTCCATAAAAGTGCCTTTGAACTCCCAATCTGCAACTTGAATCATTTGAGCTTGGTTTTGGCAGGCCGCATTGTCCTGCTGTAGCTCCTGATCCGATACGTTTTTAACTAATTTGTACTTTGGACCTGTTACACATCCAGCCAACACGGCACAGAAGGCAAGCACAAATGAATAATGGATTGAGGATTTCATACACTTCCCTTCTGATAGCAGTTTTGTGTAAAAACCAATAGTTGCGCATATTCGCTTTATACACTGAATCTGTGGCATCCGTGAGCACATAGCGACCAAGATGTTGTCATCTTCGGAGCAGCTAAAAGCGTCAAGCCACCCAGCACAGATTGAACTCAAATTATCTTGGCCTTGTGCTTGGCATTGCGGATGAGGCTGGCTGTTTTGCGGCGATCAATTTCGACCTTGGGCCGATATAGGCCGGTCGTTAGTGCCTTGGCGGTGGCATTGGGGCGTTTCTGGCGATGGCGAGCACGTTTAGTCATGAGTGAATCATACCCGCCGACTGTCTCAAAGATGAGCTTCTCGAATTGAGTGAGAATTAATTTTTGATGACGACCCGGCCAACCCAGATGACGGCCAATACATTAAAGCTGGCGGCGACCAAACCCACCCAGCCGTACCCACTCAT
>CAZRYZ010000029.1:0-15701 GCA_964604465.1 uncultured Dechloromonas sp.
CAGCCGTTGCAATGTAGCGGACTTCCATACCGAGCGCCTCCTGGACGATAGCGCGTTGTTCGGCCAGTCGACTCTTGCCGCTGCGGGCACCGCCAAGGATGAGTTCACGCATGGTGGCTTTGCTCCAGAATATGGTCTAGCGTTGTCCAGTCGAGATGCGCTTGCACGGTATCGGCGAGCCGGTTGAGATCGGCTTCGCGGCGGGCAACAAAGTCTACGTTTGCAACGTCCGTGCAGCCCGCCCAGGCGAGCAGCGCACTTAAGGCCTGTGGCTGGTCAAACAGTCCATGGCAATAGGTTCCAATGACCTGACCATCATCCGAGATGGCGCCATCGAACCGGCCATCATCCAGCATCACTAGAGGTTGCTGCAGGTCGGGCCCCTGACTCACACCCAGGTGTATTTCATAGCCCGTCATGGGTGCCGTGCCGGGCAGCGCAAAATGTCCGGCAACCCGGCGCAGCTGTTTTTCGGTTTCCAGACACGTTGTCATATTCAGCCACCCCAGGCCCGGCGATGCCCCCGGCTTACCTTCGAGACCCTGTGGGTCGTCAATTTCTTGGCCCAGCATCTGAAAGCCACCACAGATGCCGATGACCTTGCCGCCATAGCGCAAGTGCCGCTGCAGTGCTTCGACCCAGCCCTGTTCACGCAACCATGCCAGATCGGCACGAACAGCTTTGGACCCGGGCAACACGATCAGGTCAGTCGGAGGGATGGTCTGATTCGGACCAACCCACTGAAAATCCACTTCAGGGTGTAGGCGGAGTGGATCCAGATCGTTGTGATTCGAAACGCGTGGATAGGCGGGTGCAATCACCTTGATCTTTGCAGTACCCGATCGCTCCTGACCCCTGGCAATGGCATCCTCGGCATCCAGGTACAGGCCGTGTAGATAAGGCAGGACACCAAGTACCGGCTTGCCAGTTCTCGCTTCCAGCCAGCGCAAGCCCGGCTCGAGCAAACTGATATCGCCCCGAAAGCGATTGATCACAAAGCCCTTGATGCGATTCTGTTCGGAAGGCGCCAATACGTCGAGCGTACCGACGAGGTGTGCAAAAACGCCACCCCGATCAATGTCGGCCACCAGGATCACCGGGCAATCGACCGCCTCGGCAAAGCCCATATTGGCAATATCTCGATCACGCAGATTGATTTCAGCGGGCGAGCCGGCCCCCTCAACGACGACCACCGAAAATTGGCCAGTCAGGCGACGCCAGGAATCGAGAACGGCATTCATCGCACGGGGTTTATAGGCGTGGTAATCCTTCGCGTCCAGATCAGCGGCCACCTTGCCCTGGATGATGACCTGGGCTTTCCGGTCTGTCGTCGGTTTCAACAGAATCGGGTTAAAGTCGGTATGCGGTTCCAGGCCGCAGGCATAGGCCTGCAATGCCTGGGCCCGGCCGATTTCGCCACCGTCTTCGGTGACTGCCGAGTTAAGTGCCATATTCTGCGGCTTGAACGGCGCCACTCGGACGCCACGACGATGCAGCACACGACAGATGGCCGCAACCAACGTTGATTTACCAGCATCAGAAGTGGTGCCCTGAACCATCAGGGAGGCGGCAGACATGAGTGGTTGGCGTAGAACCAGGGTGAGGTCGAAAATAAAGGCTGCCTGAACGTGTCGAGAGACGGACTTTGGTGAGGCTAATCGTTTATTATCCCATGCCAGACAAGGTTTTACGCCGTATGACGACCCCCGAAGCTCCCGCACACCACCCCTTCCCCGATGCCGCCCGCGACGCGGTCTATCAGGCTATCTTCTCGCGTCGGGATGTTCGCAGCCAATTCCTGCCCGATCCGATTCCCGACGACGTCCTAGGACGGCTTCTGATGGCGGCTCATCATGCCCCCTCAGTTGGCTTTATGCAACCCTGGAATTTTCTGCTTATTCGGTCCGCCGAGACCAAGGCACGCATTCAGAGCATTTTCCGCAAGGCGAACGATGAGGCGCGCATGCAATTCGCCGGGGAGCGAAAAGACCTCTACAGCCGTCTCAAGCTGGAAGGCATTCTGGACGCCCCGGTGAATCTATGTATCACCTGTGACCGTGAGCGCACCGGGCAGACGGTACTCGGCCGGACACATATGCAGGAGATGGATCTCTACAGTACCGTCTGCGCGGTCCAGAACCTCTGGCTGGCCGCCCGTGCGGAGGGCATCGGCGTGGGTTGGGTCAGCATCTTTCATCGCAATGAGCTCCAGGAAGCACTGGAGATCCCAGAGCGAATTGTGCCCATTGCCTACCTCTGCCTTGGTTATGTCAGTGAGTTTCTGGAAAAGCCGGAACTCGAAAAGGCCGGATGGTTGCCCCGTCTCCCACTCGAAGACTTGGTATTTCACGAAAGCTGGGGGCAAACAGGGGGCATCAACGACTCACTCGCACCTCACTATCAGGCGCTCAGAGAGCGATATGGCTATGCTTGAGCACGGTGGCCGACTACGCGCAGCAGCACAGCGCTATGGTATTCCGACAGAAACCTGGATTGATCTCTCGACAGGAATCAGCCCATGGTGTTATCCGGTCACGAGCATTCCGGAAAGTGCCTGGCACCGCCTACCCGAACCGGATGACGGACTCGACGCTGTCGCTGCCCGCTACTACAGCAATGACCGGTTGCTTGCCACCGCCGGGAGCCAACCGGCAATCCAGCAACTTCCTGCCCTGTGGGCACCCACCCGGGTCGCCATCGTTGGGCCCACTTACAACGAACATCTCGCGGCATGGCGCCATGAACCTCATGGCCATGAGGTTCATGTGGTCGAGTCTTTAGAGGCGGCTCTAGCCACCGCGGCCAGCATCATTGTTCTGTGCAATCCCAACAACCCGACCGCGACGCATCTCAAACCCGCGCAATTGATCGAAGCTGCGCAGCAGCTACGTGCCCGGGACGGCTGGTTGATTGTCGATGAGGCGTATGGCGATGCGTACCCGGAACATAGCCTGACACCGCTTGCCGGCAGCGAGGACCTGCCGGGCTTAATCACCCTGCGTTCTCTCGGTAAGTTTTTCGGTTTGGCCGGTGCGCGTGTCGGTTTTGTTTTTGGGGACCGGCGCTTGCTCGAAAGTCTTGCCGAGACTTTGGGTCCCTGGACCCTCAGCGGTCCATCCCGCTGGATGGCGCAACAGGCCTTGGCAAACACCGTCTGGCAGGCCAACCAAATGACCCGCATCAAGGATGCCGGCGTCCGCTTGAAGTTGCTCCTCGAGCAAACGATCGCGCCGCTGGAACCGGTAAAATCCACAGGACTATTCAGCACGCTTCAATTGCCTGCGGCTGAAAGCCTGTTCACCCATCTGGCGCAGCAGGGCATCCTGGTTCGCCTGTTCCGCGCAGAGGGTCTGATCCGTATCGGCATTGCTGCTGATCACGAATGGAAGCGTCTGGAACTCGCACTCATAAGCTGGCGCTAAGACGCTGGCAAGGACAAGCAACCACCAGCGCGGCAACCACCCAGAGAGAATGACATGACACACGAAAACGATAACGACCGCAACGAACGCCACCAGCAACGCATGGTGCGCAAAAAAGATGTGGTTGATGAAAAGATCGCTGCCGCCCAGACTGAAAAGGGGCTGCTCCTCATTCATACCGGCAATGGCAAGGGCAAATCCTCCTCTGCATTTGGCGTGCTGGCGCGGGCGATTGGCCACGATATGCGCTGCGCCGTCATCCAGTTTGTAAAAAGTCGTTCCGATTCAGGCGAAGAGGCGTTCTTCCGCAAGTTTCCCGAGCAGGTTTCCTGGCAGGTCATGGGCGAAGGCTTTACCTGGGAAACCCAGGATCGTGAGCGCGACAAACGCGCTGCTGTGGCCGCCTGGGCAGCTGCCTGTGAGGCACTGGCTGATCCGACGATTGACCTCCTTATTCTGGACGAGTTTACCTATGCGTTTAAATACGGCTGGCTGGAGCTGGAGCCCGTCATTGAAGCGCTACGCAATCGCCCGGTAATGCAGCATGTGATTATTACGGGCCGCGCTGCCCCCCCGGCCCTGATTGAAGTGGCAGATACCGTGACCGAGATGGGAATGATCAAACATGCTTTCCAGCAAGGCATCAAGGCCATGCCGGGAATCGAACACTAGCCATGAGTACACACGCACTCATTTCTTGCCCAGCGCTGATGATTGCCGCACCGGCTTCTGGTCAGGGCAAGACCATGGTCACTGCAGCCCTAGCTCGCCTACACCACCGACAAGGTCGCCGCGTCAAAGTTTTCAAGTGTGGTCCTGATTTTCTCGACCCGCAGATTCATGCGGTGGCGAGCGGCACCCCATGCGAAAACCTAGACTTTCGCATGGGCGGTGAAGCCGATGTGGCCTGGCGTTTAGCGCGAGCCGCCCGCGACAACGATGTGATTCTGATCGAAGGCGTGATGGGGCTTTTTGATGGTGACCCCTCAGCCGCTGATCTGGCGCGCCGTTACAACCTGCCGATTCTTGTGGTGATCGATGGCAGCGCCATGGCCAAATCCTTTGGTGCCATCGCGCTCGGCATGCAAACCTACCAGCCAGACACCCGCGTCGTCGGCGCTCTTGCTAATTGCGTCGGCTCAGCCTACCACGCGCAATTGTTGGAGCAGAGCCTGCCCGAAGGGATCGCCTGGTTTGGCGCGGTGCCACGCCGTCCGGAGTCCGCACTGCCGGAGCGGCATTTGGGTCTATTGCCCGCAGCGGAGATTGCAGATCTCTCTCTTCGTATTGATCACCTGGCTGACTGCATTGCCAAAACCGCTGCCGCAGAACTTCCACCCGCCGCATCGTTTCCGGATGTTTCCGCACCGCCGCTGCCGCCCCTACTAGCTGGCAAAACCATTGCTGTCGCCCGAGATGCCGCCTTCTGCTTTGCTTACCCGGCCAACATCGACTGTCTCGAGGCGATGGGCGCCAAGCTCATCTTTTTCTCACCGCTGCAAGACAACTCGCTACCGTCCTGTGACGCTGTCTGGCTACCCGGCGGCTATCCGGAGTTGCATGCCGCAACCCTTGCCACCAACCTGTCAATGCAACGGGCGTTGCAACAGCACATCGATGCCAACAAGCCCGTACTGGCCGAATGCGGAGGGATGATCGCACTGGCTGAGTCACTCGTCGATACGGACGAGCAATCGCATCCTTTGATGCGCCTGCTCCCCGGCACGGTTCGCATGCAAAAAAAGCTTGCCGCGCTCGGCATGCAGTCATGGGCTACCGAAACCGGTACCCTTGGGGGGCATACGTTTCACTATTCCACCTTTGATTGCCCGCTCCCACCCGCCGCGCACACGACGGATGCCCACAAGCACCAAAGTGAGGCCATCTACCGAATTAACCGGCTCACAGCGACCTATTTCCATGCCTACTTCCCCAGTGCACCCGAGACGGTCGCCCAGCTGCTCGGATGATGACTGGCCTTGAACTGGCACATGGGCCGGCAACCGCGCTAATGGTCGTTAGCGCTTGTCTGCTTGACCGCTTAATAGGCGAGCCTTCCCGCTGGCACCCCCTGGTAGGCTTCGGTACCATCAGCAACCGTGTTGATCGTTGGTGCAATCCAGCGGGGCTTTCCAAGGCTGCCGCGCTTTGGCGTGGCCTGATCTGCTGGTGTGTCCTAGTGCTAATTCCCGCCATTGCGGTAAGTCTGCTTCTTGATCACCTTCCCGCACCACTGCAAATGGTGGCGGGCACCGTTCTTCTGTATCTGGTAATCGGCGGGCGATCTCTGCAGGAGCATGCGAACCAAGTTCGACAGGATCTCGCCGTAGGAGATCTTGATAAAGCTCGGACCCATGTCAGCTGGCTCGTATCGCGCGATACCCGGTCGCTCGATGAAAGTGGTGTCAGCAAGGCCTGCATCGAATCTGTGCTGGAAAATGGGAATGACGCTCTGTTTGCGCCCCTGTTCTGGTTTTGCCTACTCGGCCCTGCCGGTGCCATCCTCTACCGTCTAGCCAACACATTGGATGCCATGTGGGGATACCGCACCCCGCGATACCTTTACTTCGGGCGTGCTGCTGCAAGGCTTGATGATGTATTGAATTACTTTCCTGCACGCCTGACTGCCCTGGCTTACGCGTTAGTCGGCAACACCCGGCTGGCACTGCAGTGCTGGCGGCGACAGGCACCCGGTTGGGATAGCCCGAATGCCGGGCCTGTGATGGCAGCAGGTGCCGGCGCGCTGGGGCTACAGCTGGGGGGCGCGGCCGATTATCACGGCAGCACGGAATCCCGTATCGCACTGGGTGATGGCAGCGTACCAACACCAGCGGACATTGGCCGTTCGCAGCGCCTATTGCAACATGCCCTCAGACTCTGGCTGGTGGTGATTGCGGGCGCCGCTCTAATGCGCCAAATCTTTTAAACTACGCATCATGATGACTTTTCAGCGCCTATTACGCCCGCTCTGGCCACTTGGTTTGCTTGTCGTATTCGGCACCGCATTCGCCGCACCGGTGAGCGTCCAGGACGATCTTGGCAACACCATCAGCCTCTCGGCTCCTGCCCGAAGAATCGTGACGCTGTCCCCATCAGCTGTTGAAGTGACTTATGCGGCCGGCGCTGGCGAATGGATTGTTGCCACGGTTGAATACAGCGACTACCCACTAGCGGCCCAAAAAATTCCCCGGGTTGGGGGACACTCCAAAATCAATCTTGAAGCGGTGGTCGCCGCCAAACCCGATCTGGTCATTGCATGGGAGTCCGGTAATTCACCCAGCGCGCTTGAAAAAATCCGTCAGCTCGGTATCCCGGTCTTCATGACCCAGCCCCACAAGATGACAGATATCCCCGGTGAAATTGAACGCATTGGGACACTCGCCGGCACAGAAGCGGCAGCCAAACGGGCGGCTAATGACTTCCGCAAGCGTTATCAGACCCTCGCCAACCTTTACAAGAACCGATCGCTGGTCACCGTGTTCTATCAGGTCTGGCCAAACCCGCTGATTACGATTGGCGGCCAACAGATCATGTCCGATGCCATCACGCTGTGTCGGGGCGAGAACATTTTCAGGGACCTCAAGCCCCTTGCTCCCCGCGTCAGTTTTGAGGCCGTGATTGCCGCCAACCCGGAGGCAATCGTCACTTCGGGCATGGCCGACCAGACACCTGAATTGCTAGATCCCTGGAAGAAGTGGCCCAGCCTGACCGCCACCCAGCGCAATAATTTCTTTTTTATCCAGTCCGATCTCATGAACCGAAGCGGTCCACGGATTCTGGAAGGTACCGAACGACTCTGTGAGGCATTACAAACCGCACGCAATCACCGGCCAACGACCAAGCCATGACTCACTTGACCGGCGCAAGATGCTTCCGCGAATGGCTCGCGTTCCTCAACGGAATTCGCTTCTTCACACGCCTCCGTGTGCCTGACCGCATCCCGTATACGGATGCCCTGCTCAATGCCTCGGTTAAATACCTTCCTGCAATCGGTCTTTTGATTGGGCTACTTTCTGCCGTAGCGTACATGGTATCGCTGCAGATCTTCCCCCAGAGTGTCAGTGTCCTGATCGCCATGGCGGCCGGTTTGCTGGCCACCGGTGCCTTTCATGAAGATGGCCTGGCCGACACCGCAGATGGCCTCGGTGGGGGCTGGGATAAAACACGCATCCTCGCGATCATGAAAGACTCACGGGTGGGTAGCTACGGGGTCGTGAGCATAGTTTTAGTGCTCCTTTTCAAGTTTGCCTGTCTGAACCAGGCCATCCCGGCCTACGTCCCGATCTTGCTCATCACAGGCCATGCGTTTTCACGTTACTGCGCGGTTCTCGTGATGTCTGGCATGAACTATGTCGGAACTGAGGCCTCTAGCAAATCGCGACCCCTGACGACCAAACCTTCGCGCAACAGCTTGCTGGTTGCCACGGCATGCGGTCTTCTACCGCTCATTCTCCTGCCTCTATCCAGTCTGTTCGCCGGGCTGAGCATCGGGCTGCTGGCAACCGTCTGGCTGGGTCGCAAGTTCCAGAAGTGGCTCAACGGTTATACGGGGGACTGCCTGGGTGCTATCCAGCAGGTCAGTGAAATCGGCTTTTATCTCGGCGTTCTTGCCTCGCTGGGTTAGGCCAACGCCTCAGGCTGGCACAAACCAGCGCTGGATCTGACCCCGCTCATCGGCACGATCTATCTGCAAGAGCGGGTATCCATAAAGGCGAGACAAATTCTCTGCGGTCAGCACGGTCTGTGCCGAGCCATACAGCCACTCGCCTTCGCCATAGAGCAAGAGTGCCGAATCACAATACCGGTAAGCTAATCCAGGTTCATGCAACACCATGACACAACTCACGTGATCCTGTCGCGTTCTTGCTTGCATCAGATTCAGCACCTCAATCTGGTGATTCAGATCCAGATGCGCCAGAGGCTCGTCCATAAAATAGAGTGACGGGTTCTGCGTCAGAATGGTGGCCACCGCAACGCGTTGCCGCTCGCCACCGGACAACGTCATGACATCACGGGCAGCAAATTCCGCCATCCCCACCAATGCCAGCGATGACAATGCCAATGCCTGGTCTTCGGCAGACTCCCAGGACCAGCGATGGATATGCGGGTGGCGACCAGCGATCACGGTTTCCAGAACCGTTGCGGTGAACTGATCCTGCTGCTTTTGCGCCAACCAACCCCGCCAGCAGGCCGCTGCCCGATCGCCCCAATCTTCGTAGGTCTTTCCGCCCAATAAAACACTGCCCGTCATCACACCCCGTGGCAAACCTGCAAGGCAGGAAAGCAATGTCGATTTGCCCACGCCATTGCGACCCAGAATCGCCACCGATTCTCCGGGATAGACTTCAAACGATAGTTCGGACGTTACCCGGACATCCCCCACCGTCAGGTTCAGGTGGTCAACCTTGAACACCGACTTGAGCGGATTGATGGCATGGTTCATGGAGGTCGTCATTGATAGCGCGTCCTGTTCAAGAGCACCAGGAAAACCGGCACCCCGATCAGCGCGGTCACCACCCCCACCGGTAATTGCTGCGGAGCGATCAGAATGCGCGCCAGCGCATCCGCCAGGACCAGAAAAATTCCGCCCGCCAGCATTGCGGTGGGCAACAGAATACGCTGGTCGTTGCCGACTATCATGCGCGTGAGATGCGGAATCACCAGGCCGACAAAACCAACGGATCCGGCCGTGGTGACCGAAACGGCTGTTGCCATAGATGCCAGTAGATAAATAGCGATTCGGACAAAGTTCACCGACACGCCCAGCGACTTCGCCATATCGTTACCGCGGATCAGAACATTCAGGTCGCGGGCCAGAGGTGCCGTCAACAATCCGATCACGACCAGGCCAATCAGGGCTATCGTCGGGTTCACGCCCTGAGAGAAATCTCCCATCAGCCAGAACAGCATGCCCCGCAGACGCTCTTCCGGTGCGATCGACAACAGCAACGTGATTGCAGCACCGCAGCCGGCGGCGACCATCACACCCGTCAGCAGCAACCGTGTTTGTGTCCAGCTACCATCCCCATGAGCCAAGCCAAAGACAATAAGGATGGCCAGTAGTGCCCCCATCAATGCGAAGCCATTCAGGCCAGCAACGCCCAGCCCAAAAAAGATGGCCAGCAAAGCACCCACGCCTGCACCGCCCGAGATGCCTAAGATATACGGGTCTGCCAGTGGGTTGCGTAGCAACACCTGCATCAGGGCGCCAGCCAGTGCCAATAAGCCGCCGCAGGCAAAGGCCGCCAGTGTGCGTGGCAAGCGTAGATCTCGCACGACACTTGCACCCGGTGCCGACGCGTCCCACAGACCCGCCATCACTTCGGCAAAGGGCATTTTCACCGTCCCCACCGATAGGCCAATAGCCATTGCAATCATTGCCAGCACTGTTAGGCCAGCAATTGCAATCAAGAGGCGGTGGGATGAACGCATCAGAGCAGTTTACCGCTGATCGAAACGGAGCCCGACGAACACATAGCTCCCCGCCGTCCGGTAGGGGCCATAGATGTTATTCACGGAGTTGTAATACTGCTTATCAAACAGGTTATTGATCCGCATGAAGGCGGATACTTCTTTATAAAGTTTCACGTCCCCATACAGGTTAAAGAGCGTATAGCCACCCATCGTCACATTACTGGATTGACCCGGGTTCGACTGCTGCTGCCCTTGCGATTGCATCTGCGCTCCCAACTTCCAGGTATCCATCTTTTTTTCGGTGGTCAGACTGCCGAATACATAAGGGGTATAGGCCAGCGCGTTGCTGGTGTTCATATTCTGTGGATCCTGATAGTCCATACTGGCATTCACATTCAAACCAAGCACCTGCCCACCGTAGGTTAGGCTTAAGCCTTGTATAACGGCGCGTGAAATGTTCATTGGCTGAGTAACATAGTTCCCTGTAGTTCCTGTTGTAACCCAAGAAATCTGATCATCAATATTGTTGTAGTAATAAATGACGCCACCGGAATGAATGCCGTCATCGTACCTAAGCCCAACCTCGGAGTTTTGCGACTTCGTTGGAGTCAGATTAGCATTGCCTTTTGTTATCGAACTCGTTCCAGTTGTTGGTGTGTATAACTGATTAAATGTGGGCGCCTGAAACCCTGTGCCCCAGGAAGCCGTCATCCGAAGCGGTGCTGTCAGGTAATAGCCATAACCAACCGAACCCGTGACGGCCTCACCGAACTGACTGTTGGAGTCGTTCCGGATATTGGCTTGCCACAAGTGGTTGCCTTCGGCGCCGTTCAAACCTGCCTGAAAGGAGCCAATGTTTCTTGAGTAGTTCTGATTGGTCCCACTCAGGACATTGGCAGATTGATTCAGGAATTCGTATGCCAGCATCCCGTTACCAACGGGTGTCTTGATATCGTTCTGCCACTGAATCTGTTTCTGGGTCGTATTGAAATAGGACTGCACGTTATTGGAGTACCAGGAGGTCGTGTTGTCCTGGCTTGAGCCCACCCGGAAGAGACTGGTCCAGTCGTCCACAATCCGGTTTTTAGAATATGCCGAAAGGACATTCAGGTTCTTGATACTGGTTGCCTGACCAAGCCCATAGTTGGAGGAACCGCTGGTACTTAAATTGGTAAATGCATTCTGCCCGCTACCGTATAGCATCTTAAGTCCGATCTCCTGGCCTGACGCTATGTTGTAGGCAAACGATCCTGACGCGTTTGTATTGGTATATGAAGCTGGCAGGTTGCCAGGAACTCCTTTGGTGTTCGCGTTGGTTTCGGTTCTAGAGTAACCCGTCGAGTTAGTAATGTATGTCGGAAAGCTCACCGAATGCGTATTGCCCCCATAAACACTATAGCTAAAATCGCCAGTCGACCCCTCGACCCCCAGTGTTTCGGTGGTCGTGTTGTAGGTACCATAGCCGGAGTCGGCATAGAACTTGGTCGGACCGTGCCCCTTCCGGGTAAATAGCTGGATGACGCCGCCAATGGCATCCGAACCATAGGAGGAGGATGTCGGGCCACGAACGATTTCCATTCGCCCGATTTGCTGCATCGGCAGGTAGGCCCAAGGGGCATCACCGGTGGTTGCGGAATTCAAACGCAATCCATCAACGAGAAGAATCGTCTGGTTGCTTTCAGTACCCCGGAGTTTGACGCTGGTTGTCGTCCCCATGCCTCCGGTTGATCGGATCGTAATACTGGGCTCATTAGCCAGAATGTCCGAAATCGGCGCCTGCGGGCCGTAATCACGAATCTGCTCCTGATCGACGACCGAAACGTCTGAAATCAGCTGGTTATAGCGGGTCGGAATCCGGGTTGCCGTAACGACAATCGGATCCGCAGGTCCGGCGATCTGCTCCGGGGCCTCCTGAGAGAACGCGGGATAAACTATAGACGCGACGGCCAATGCCAGCGTCCTTCGGGCAATGCCCTGAATGTGGATAGAAAACATGACAACTCCCGGCGCATTGCGCCCATGCCCGTGCCAGCGTCCCCGCAGGTCGGGCAGTTCTTTAACGCTGAATGGAGTGGTCAGATGGCCGAAGCGATCCGGAGCCGCCCTCCCGCAGCACGTGGACTCCGAATGGCCGGTCTCCGGGCTCGCGCGGGGCAGGACGATCCTGCCGAACGTACCGCCTTCCCGGATCCGAAGACCCAGTGGCTTGAGGTACGACACAGCGCTTACCGTTGCGGGGGCAGCACCGGGATAGCAAAAAAGCGTCACCGGTTTCCCGTTTCACTCTGGCACAGTTGCACTGTGATAGAGCACCGTTCGGAAGGCGCCTTCTCTTTCGGGAAGGCGCGGGCGGATTCTATCACCCACGCTGTAAAATTTTCCTAGTTCTATGAATTTTATAGATTAATTCTTGGTGGTGTTGACCCTGGCGCCGTGGCATCCTATAGTGCGCGCCATGGATCTTGATATTTCCCTTCTTGAGCAAAAGCTGGAGCAGATCATCGCTCTGCTCGAACAATCCCGGGCACATAACGGGGACCTACAGGCACGTCTAAGCACTGCCGAGTCACGGGTTGAACAACTCGAATTGCAAATGGATGCGGCTAGAAACCAGCTTGAGCAGGTGGTTGCACATCTGCCAGAAAGTGCGAGTCTGTCATGAGCGCTACCCCCCATCTGGACGTCATGCTCTTCGGTCGCGAGTATCGCCTGGCTTGCCCTCCGGAACAGCAGGCCGCATTGCAGGCGGCGGTCGATCTAGTCAATACCAAGATGCAGGAAGTCGCCAGTAAAGGTCGGCAGGTCTCGACCGAGCGTGCCGCGATCATGGCGGCACTCACGCTGGCGCATGATCTTCTCGAAGCCCGCCAGACCGGTTCAACGCCACCAGGCACTGTTGACATGAGCGAAACGAGGCGTAAAGTCGAACGCATGGTCCAGCGCGCCGAGTCGGTCATCGAGGCCCACCAGGACGCGCTGTTCTAGATTTGTTAGGTTTTGTTCGGCTAAGTTTTAATGCCCCGAGCGGCGCACCGTATCTTGCGTTTGCTTGAACCAATGCTTATAGCAATGGCCGGCGGCCATTTCACCGCTGTTGTGATCGCCCTTCGCGGGTGAACCTGATGCGGCGCGCTGCCAGCCTCACTGAACCCAGGTTCAGAGTCACCTAGGTATTGGTGCGTTCGCGCGGGGCGCCCTCGTCCATCTGCTTCTGAATCGCATGCTGACCCGCCAGCAGATGGGCTCGCATGGCCGCCTCGGCACCTTCAGCATCCCGATCGAGCATGGCTGCCAGTATTAACCGATGCTCGGCCAACGACGAATCCAGACGACCGACCCGTGACAACGAATTGAGCCGGGAAAGTTTGAGCACCTTCCGCAAGTCGTTGATGATCTGGATCAACCAGCGATTCCCTGCCTGCTCCTGAACCAGGCGGTGAAATTCCTGATTAACCTCGAAGAACTGACGAATCTCTCCGGCAGCAGCAGCCTTTTCGAGTGCCTCATGGCATGACTCAAGCTCCGATGCAGCCGCCTCACTCAGGCTTCGGGTTGCTTCATAGGCGCACCGCCCTTCCAGCATGGCCAATACCGGATAAATATCCGAGGCATCGTCTTTGGAGATCTCGGCAACATAGCAACCCCGACGCGGTTTCAGCGTTACTAGGCCCTCAGCCGCGAGGACTTTAAGGGCTTCTCGCAAGGGGGTTCGAGAAATGCCATAACGGGCCACCAGCGCCAGTTCGTCGATCCATTCACCCGGTTGTAGCACGTGATCAAAAATCTCCTCGCGCAACCTGTCGGCAACCTCCTGATAAAGCGCTGCAGAAACAATGGGTTGCGAGGATCGTCCTGGCGACTTTTTTGCGGGTTTTGGGGAAGTTGCGCCCATAATTATGAATAACGTATGATTTAGCCATGAATATGGCAGATGGCCTATAGTCTGCCATAGATTGTTGTTTTCTCTGAAGCAGCCCTCCTTGCGATGAGGGCAAGGCGGTGTCTGCGCCCCTTGCTGCACCGCAACCATCCGTTTTTCGTGCGAGGTCGTCATGAGCAGTTCCAACAAAGCCACCCCTGAAGCCATCGAAGCTTGGAAGAAGGCTGCCGCCAAACAATCACCGGACGGCGATCTGAGCCGCCTGGACTGGCACACGCCGGAAGGGCTGACGGTCAAGCCGCTTTACACCAAAGCCGATACCGAGACGCTGCAGCACACCGATACCCTACCGGGGTTTGCCCCGTTCCTGCGCGGGCCGCAGCCAACCATGTACGCAGTGAAGCCTTGGACGATCCGTCAGTACGCCGGTTTCTCAACGGCCGAAGCCTCAAATGCGTTTTACCGCAAGGCGCTTGCCGCTGGTGGTCAGGGCGTATCCGTGGCCTTTGACCTGGCCACGCACCGCGGTTACGACTCGGACAATGCCCGTGTAGTTGGCGATGTTGGTAAGGCGGGTGTCGCCATCGACTCGGTCGAAGATATGAAGATTCTTTTCGACGGCATTCCGCTCGACAAGATTTCGGTCTCGATGACGATGAACGGCGCTGTGCTACCGATTCTGGCGGGCTATATCGTGGCCGCCGAAGAACAAGGGGTGTCGCAGGACAAGCTGTCCGGCACGATCCAGAACGACATCCTCAAGGAGTTCATGGTTCGTAACACCTATATTTACCCGCCGACCCCGTCGATGAAGATTATTTCGGACATCTTCGGTTACACGGCGCAGCACATGCCGAAGTTCAACTCGATCTCAATCTCGGGTTATCACATCCAGGAAGCCGGCGCGAACCAGGCGATTGAGCTGGCCTTCACGCTGGCCGATGGCCGCGAGTACGTCCGCACCGGTATCGCCTCGGGTCTGGACGTGGACGCCTTCGCCGGCCGCCTGTCGTTCTTCTGGGCCGTGGGCATGAATTTCTATCTGGAAATCGCCAAGATGCGCGCCGCCCGTCTACTCTGGCACCGCGTGATGAGCGAGTTCAACCCAAAGAGTGCCAAATCAATGATGCTGCGTACCCACTCGCAGACTTCGGGTTGGTCGCTCACCGAACAAGATCCGTACAACAACGTCGTCCGTACGACGATTGAGGCCTTGGCCGCGGTATTTGGCGGTACGCAGTCGTTACACACCAATGCGCTCGATGAAGCCATCGCCCTACCGACGGAGTTCTCGGCCCGCATCGCCCGGAACACACAGCTGATCATTCAGGAAGAAACCCACATCACCAACGTGATCGATCCGTGGGCCGGCTCCTACATGATGGAAAAGCTGACGCAGGACATGGCCGACAAGGCCTGGGCCATCATGGAAGAAATCGAAGCCATGGGCGGCATGACCAAGGCTGTGGAATCGGGTTGGGCCAAGATGCAGGTCGAAACCTGCGCCGCCGAGAAGCAGGCGCGCATCGACTCGGGCAAGGACGTCATTGTTGGCGTCAACAAATACAAGCTGGCCAAGGAAGACGATATTGATATTCTCGATATCGACAACCATGCCGTGCGTGAAGCCCAGGTCGCCCGCCTGCAAAAAATCCGTGCCACGCGTGATAGCGCAGCCGTTGAAGCGGCACTCAACGCGCTAACCGAGTGCGCCAAGAGCGGCCAGGGTAACTTGCTGGATCTCGCTGTGAAAGCGATCCGTCTGCGCGCCACAGTCGGCGAAGTATCCGATGCACTGGAAACGGTCTTCGGTCGTTTCCGTGCCAACAATCAAACCATTTCCGGTGTGTACGGAGGCGTTGTGCAAGGTCAGGACAGCTGGGAAGAGATTAAGCAGGACATCGAAAAGTTCGTTCAGGAAGAGGGGCGGCGTCCGCGCATCATGATTGCCAAGCTGGGTCAGGATGGGCATGACCGTGGTGCCA
>CAZRYZ010000030.1:0-15355 GCA_964604465.1 uncultured Dechloromonas sp.
ACGATCTGGTCGTGAACCCGATCAAGGGCAAGCAGCTGACCAACGTGCGTGCCTCCGGTACCGATGAAGCGGTGCGCCTGGTGCCACCGGTTCAGTTGTCGCTGGAAGGCGCCATCGAGTTCATCGCGGATGACGAGCTGGTCGAACTGACACCGAAATCGATCCGTCTGCGTAAGCGTTATCTCAAAGAACACGAGCGTAAGAAAGCCTCGCGCGAGTCTGCGTAATTCCGGAAACGGACAACAAAAAACCCAGCCTAGGCTGGGTTTTTTGCTGCCTGCGTCGAATGCTTACTTGACGCGAGCACGGTACTCGTCGGTACGGGTGTCAATTTCGATCTTGTCACCGATTTCAACGAAAGCCGGGACCTGGAGCTCGAAATTGGTCGGCTTGATACGGGCCGGCTTCAGAACCTTACCCGAGGTGTCGCCCTTGACGGCCGGTTCGGTGTATTCGACTTCACGCACCACCGAGGTCGGCAGTTCGACTGAAATGGCTTTGCCGTTGTAGAACACGACTTCGCAGGCCATGCCGTCGTCCAGATACTTCAGGGCATCGGTCATGTTTTCGCCTTCGACTTCGTACTGGTTGTACTCGCCATCCATGAAGACGTACATCGGGTCGGCAAAGTAGGAGTAGGTCACTTCCTTGCGGTCGAGAACCACGACTTCGAACTTTTCATCGGCCTTGTAGACGGCCTCGCTACCACTGCCGGTCAGCAGGTTCTTCATTTTCAGTTTCACAACAGCGGCGTTACGGCCCGACTTGTTGTATTCGGCTTTCTGGACGACCAGCGGCTCACTGCCGACCATGATCACGTTACCAGCGCGCAGTTCCTGTGCGGTCTTCATAATTAATCCCGTGTTTTCAGTGTGATTGCAAAGGGGTGTCGTCTCGCTGGCGGGCAGCAGGACGCAAAACGCGCTATTTTACCAGATTGGCCACAAAAGACCGGAGTTGGCTTACCAGATCAGGCTGCCGGAGGAGCCGGTCGCGCCAGGCCACGGCATTGCGCTGCAGGCCCGGTAATAGGCGGAGGATCTCTGGCCAGAGGGCGGCACATTCGGCCGGATCAGCCAACCCATTCCAGGCCAGAATAAAGCGCATGAAATGACTGCGCGCTTCATGTTCAAGGATCTCCGGGTCCAGGTAGTGCTCATAAAAGGCGCGGAGTTTCACAAGGTGTGCATCGTCCGCCTGCGGGTAGATCTGCCAGAACACCGGCTTGCCTGCCCACTGGGCGCGAACGAAGGAATCTTCGCCACGGACGAAGAGGAGGTCGTTTTCCCGGAGCACGGCATCGAAGGCGGTTTGAGGCACAAAAGGAAGCCACTCGATTTGACAGCCAGCGGGCAAGGCTTCTGCCAAGCCAGCTATCTGTTCGGCTAGGGGGCAGGGAGCAACAGCCAGGGTGGTGCTCTGCTGAAGGGCGACCCAGTCTGACAGCGCGGGTTGCTGATAGCCAAAGAGGAAGATTCTGAGCGGACGCCCCGGTTCGGGTAACGCAGAATCGCTGGGAATACCCACTTCCCGGATCAGGCCGCCACTATCGGGCGTGAAGCCGGGAAAGTAGAAGTATTTGATCAGCGGGTGGCGCGGATGCGGCGAGGGCAATTGGTGATGTGCACCGACCCAGTCTTCGGCTGAGAGGTATTCGAGATTGATCCAGACGGGCGCGCGACCTGACCTGGCAGCTTCAGCCATAGCTGCCACGTAGGCGGCTGGGGGATCACAGGCAAAGGCTTCAATGACGACATCTGCGACCTCGGAAGCCGTAAAGACCTGATCATCACCGGGCCACGGGCAGATATCGACAGGCGTACGCCCCGGGAGGGGTTCGAGCTGGTCGAGCAGTTCCGGTTCATCAATCCAGAGCCGGACCTGTTCACCCTCCTGGTAAAGCGCCCGGGCCAGTCGCCAGCTCACGCCGGCGTCACCGTAATTGTCGATCACCCGACAGAAGATATCCCAGCGCATCGCCCTGATTACGGATCGGTTAGACGCCGATACGCGACTCCAGCTGTTCAACGACCTTTTCCCGCTCTTCGTTGCTCATTCCTGCCCAACGCTTGATCTCATCTAGTGTCCGCCAGCAACCGATGCAGTAGCGGTTATCGTGATCCATACGGCAGATGTTGACGCAGGGTGAGGGGATGTCGGGTTTAATGCGGCAGGCCATGGAATTTATACCGGAAGACAAGTTTGTATTTTAAAACTTAAATCGGTGTCACTGTGAGCCAGTCGAGAGGAAATGAAAGAGTCTAAAAACCTCGGCCGTAGAACTTGCGCCCAGCTTGTCCCGGATATTGGCACGGTGAAACTCCACGGTTTTGATCGTGACGTGAAGACGCTCTGCGATCTCCCGGTTTTGTAGCCCAGCGACCATAAGCCTGAGCACCTCGTTTTCCCGGACGCTCAGGGATGCAAACCGGTCGGCAACCTCGGAAGGAACGTCGGCTATCGGCACCGGAGGGGTCGCGCCCTGTTGGCGAAGCGCGTTGAGCACGGCAACGACTAACCGGTGTTCCTCGAGCGGTTTCTGTATAAAATCAAAAGCCCCCGCCTTCATGGTGCGGACGGCCACCGGGACGTCACCGTAGCCGGTGAGAAAGATAATAGGGAGATTTATCCGGCGCTTTTTGAGCTCGCTCTGGACATCAGTGCCCGACATCTGGGGCATCCGGATATCGAGGATTAGGCAGCCAGCCTGGCCCGGACGGAGTTGGGCCAGAAGCTCCTTGCCGGAAGCATAGGTTTTCGCGTCGAGCCCCACGGAGCGCATGAGCATGGCGACGGAATCCCGGACATCCTGGTCATCGTCCACAATGTGAATGATGGAAGAATCAGCTGAGACAGTCAGGGAGTCAGGGGGCATAGGCTCACAGGGGGAACAAGGGAAGATCCAGTTGCAGGGTGAGACCACCCCCGGGGTTAAGGGCGGCAGACAATCGTCCGCCGTGTGAGTCGATAATGGAGCGGCTAATTGCAAGCCCCAGCCCCAGCCCGGTCTCCTTGGTCGAATAGAACGGTTCGAAGATCTGTTCAAGAATATCTTCGGTGACCCCACAGCCCACGTCGCGGACACGCAGCCTGAAAATATCGGGTCCGGAGACTTCACCCCCAATCACGATCGACTGGGTACCCGGTACCTGATCATCGGTCGCCTCGATGGCGTTTTTGAGGATGTTGTGAATGACCTGGGTCAGCAGGATCCGATCCATCTGGATACGGATCATCTGATCCGGGAGTGACTGAGCGATGTGAATCCCTTTGCGGCGAATTTCCGGTTCGCACAGGGTCAGCACATCGCGGATCACCGTTTGCAACTCACCATGTTCTCCCGTGGGTTGCCGGTTTCTGACGAAATCATTGAGGCGTTGAACAATGGCCGAGGCCTTGACGGCCTGATGGTGTGAACGCTCCATGGCCTTGTAGAGCTCGTCAGAGGAGCCCCGGTCACGGTCGATCATACGCATACTGGCATCGGTATAGGTCGCAATGGACATTAGCGGCTGATTGATCTCGTGTGCCAGCGTGGAGGCAACTTCCGACAGCGTCGTCAGACGGGCAAATTGGTGCATGATGTCGCGATTTCGGGCGAGCAGGGCGTCGGACTGCTGCTTTTCGGTGATGTCGGTCAGCACCACCAGTTGGGCCAGACTGTTTGATGACCAGGGAACGGTGCCTGAGTGCTTCAGATACCAGCGATGGGAAACCGGGTCCTGGACCGTGTGGAGCTGGAAACTGGCCGGGTTCCCTTGAACCCCACTGGCAGGAACGCCCACCAGACGGCTTAGCCATTGCGTCGGAGAGAGCGCACCCTGCGCAGCCAGCCGTCGCAACTCGGGATTGGCATACAGGATCTCACCCTGATCATTTGTCATGCAGACGGCCGCGGGCATTTCTTCGACCACCGTCGTGAAGCGGGCATCCGCCCGGTTCACCGAATCCCGCAGACGGGAGACCAGCCAGGCATCGGCGACAAAGCCTGCAAGGAGTACGCCGGCCTCCCAGAAGAAGAGCGCCTGGTTCTTGTAGAAGTTGGCTGATTCGAAACTGACCAGCCAGAAAAGGCTGGCAGCAAAGCTCGCTGTCAGCCCGAGGCCTAGGCCACCGACCCAGGTCGCGAGGGCAATCGGAACCAGATAGAACACCGAAAGCCGTAGCCCATAGCCCGTCGCATAATCCGCATAGCCGATGGCCAATATCAGCAGCACCGCGATCCAGAGCGTCAGACGGGGCCGGTGGGATAGAAAGGGTGGCAGGGTTTTGTGCATGGTCAGCGCATTATGACGTGCGCCATTCTGTCATGGCACAAGGATCTCGGGAAACGATTAAAACTAGGGTTAGCCCTAGTCATCTCGTGCAACACATTTCATAGACTCGCCTCATCTCAATGCTGTCATGAATGTGTGCTGCCATGCTCCAGAAACCCCTGTTGATCTATTCCCGTAAGGCCGACGATATTCCGGGCTATGTCCCGGGCTTTGTGGCGGCAGATCTGGCATGGCCGACGGTCAAATGCCGTAATGCCGAAGACGTAATACGGATGAGCCGGGATGCAGCTTTCTGCGCCATCCTCATCGATCTCGAAGGCGAATCCGACCTGTCACTCATCGAGTATTGCAAGCACCTGATGCCGGTTCTGGTCGCCGCATCGGAAAACGCGATTGATCTCCGCCTTCAGGCACTGGCGCGTGGGGCCTCCGACCACCTGGTCATGCCATTTCATGCAGCGGATCTGCGTATCCGCGTTTCCACGGCAATCCGCCGAGATGAGGTTGAAAAAAACCGGTTTGTCCGCCAGGGCTGCGTGGTTCTGGACAAGGTGGCTGGCCTGCTTGGCGATGGTCTGCGCTGGGTCACCTTAACCGTCACTGAGCGTCAGGCTTTCTCGCTGCTGCTAGAACAGCAGGGTCAACCTGTCTCCCGCGACCGGCTCAAACAGATCGGTCGAACCGAGCTGGTCAGCGATAACGCCATCCAGGTGCTGATCCACCGGCTCAGATCCAAGGCACATGCCTGCGGTCTATCCATTAAAAACCTACGGGGTGAGGGCTACCTCCTGGAGTACGTCGGCTGACAGGCGTCTTCACCAAATACCAACCCAACCCTAGGAGAACCCGTCTCAACACCCTCAAGCCGCATCTTCATCATCACATCGATACCAACAGTCGATGGGTATTACACACAAAGGAGGCACTATGGCTCAGCAAATCTACGAGCGCATCCGGCAAAACCCGGAATTCCAGAGTATGGTCAAAACCAGAAACACCTACTCTTACATCATGACCGTGCTCATCATGGTCGCCTATTTCGGCTTCATCCTTCTGGTCGCCTTTGACAAGGCATTGCTGGGCACCCCTATCTCGGCAGAGGGTGTTACTACGATCGGCATTCCCATGGGTTTGGGCGTGATTCTCTTCACAATCATCCTGACCTGGATCTATGTCCACCGTGCCAACAGTGCCTTTGATGCAGAAAAGGACCGGATCGTACAGGAGGCCAGCAAATGAAGATTCGTCAATGGATGATTGCAGCGATTGCTGCATTGACGGCGGGGTTGGTGTTTGCGGCGGGTGCTGATCTCGGCACGACTCAGAAGCAATCTACCAACTGGACCGCCATTTTTATGTTCGGTCTGTTTGTCGCAGGTACCCTCTGGATCACCAAGTGGGCTGCCTCGAAGACCAAATCGGCCGCGGATTTCTATACGGCCGGTGGCGGTATTACCGGCTTTCAGAATGGTCTGGCCATCGCCGGGGACTATATGTCAGCGGCCTCGTTCCTCGGTATTTCGGGCCTGGTATACGGTTCCGGCTTTGACGGTCTGATTTTCTCGATCGGCTGGCTGGTCGGTTGGCCGGTGATCACTTTCCTGATGGCCGAGCGTCTACGCAACCTGGGCAAATTCACCTTTGCCGATGTGGCCGCTTACCGCTTTGCCCAGACCCCGATCCGCTCATTTGCGGCAACCGGAACGCTGGTCGTGGTGGCGTTCTATCTGATTGCACAGATGGTGGGCGCAGGTCAGCTGATCAAGGTGCTGTTCGGTATGGACTACATCTACGCCGAGATCCTGGTGGGTGGCATCATGATGCTGTACGTACTATTCGGTGGAATGACCGCGACGACCTGGGTGCAGATCATCAAGGCCGTGATGCTCCTGGCCGGTGCAACCTTCATGGCAGTTTCGGTACTGTATGCCTTCGGCTTCTCGCCGGAAGCGCTGTTTGCCGAAGCTGTGAAGACCAAGACCGATCTGGCAGCCGCTGCGGGCAAAACTCCGGAAGAGGCGATCAAGGCGGGCTTGGGCATCATGTCGCCCGGTTCGCTGATCAAGGATCCGATCTCGGCCATCTCGGTCGGCATCGCCCTGATGTTTGGTACCGCTGGTCTGCCGCATATTCTGATGCGCTTCTTCACGGTGCCGAGCGCCAAGGAAGCCCGCAAGTCGGTGGCCTGGGCAACGACCTGGATCGGTTACTTCTACATCCTGACCTTCATCATCGGCTTTGGTGCCATCGTGTTCCTGCCGCAACACCTGGACTTCTTTGTAGGCGGTGAAATCGCCAAGGGTCTGAAGGGTGGCGGCAACATGGCTGCGGTGCATCTGTCGGCTGCTGTCGGCGGCGACTGGTTCCTCGGCTTCATCTCGGCCGTGGCCTTTGCCACCATTCTGGCGGTGGTTGCCGGTCTGACCCTGTCGGGTGCTTCGGCGGTGTCGCATGACCTGTACGCCTCGGTATGGCGCCATGGCAACGTGGACTCCGCGACCGAACTGCGTGTGTCAAAGATCACGACCCTGGTTCTGGGTGCGGTTGCTGTGCTGCTCGGCATCGTCTTCGAGAAGCAGAACGTGGCCTTCATGGTCATGCTGGCCTTCACCATCGCCTGTTCGGCCAATTTCCCGGTGCTCTTCATGTCGGTTCTGTGGAAGAACTGCACGACCCGTGGTGCTTGGATGGGCGGTACGGTCGGCCTGGTGCTGTCGGTGGTGCTGACCGTGCTGTCGCCGGGTGTCTGGGAAGCCGCTCTAGGCAACCCGAAGGGCAGTGCCTGGTTCCCGTATGCCACGCCGGCCATCTTCACGGTTCCGGCCGCGTTTTTCGTGATCTGGCTCGTCTCGATCATGGATAACAGCGAACAGGCCAAGAAGGAACGGGCTGCATTCCCCGATCAGCTCACGCGTTCGGAAACCGGTGTGGGTGCCGCTTCGGCATCATCACACTGATTGTTCACTCCGGTGAATGAAAATAGGCTCCTTCGGGAGCCTATTTTTTTGGAGCAATTTGCCGTATTCTTGAAAACTGTAACAAATTCAAGAAGCCTTTCATGACCACGGCAAAATCACCCCCTACCCACGGCGGCAAGCGCGCTGGCGCCGGCCGTAAGACCCGGTTCGGTGAACCGACGGCGCTGATCCGGGTGCCTGAGAGCGCTCGTCCGGTGGTGGTGGATTTTCTGGAGGCATTAGCCAGCAAGCGGCAGACGACGCCCCGGTGGCCGGCGCACCTGGTGCCGTTGACGCAGCCCGCCAAGCCTGCGGCATTCAAGGTGCCACTTTTTGCCCATAC
Source organism: uncultured Dechloromonas sp. (assembly GCA_964604465.1). GTDB lineage: Bacteria > Pseudomonadota > Gammaproteobacteria > Burkholderiales > Rhodocyclaceae > Fluviibacter. The sequence goes on from CAZRYZ010000030.1 coordinate 7,578, forward strand.
CGTCCGCGCCGGTTTCCCCAGCCCGGCCGACGACTATGTGGCCGATACCCTGGATCTGAACGAACACCTGATGCCGCGCAAGGAGGCGAGCTTTCTGCTCCGGGCCAAGGGCGACAGCATGCTCGGTGCGGGCATTCACGATGGGGACATTCTGATTGTGGATCGCTCGCTGACGCCAGCTAACGGCAGAATCGTCATCGCGGCACTCGATGGGCAGTTCACGGTGAAACGTCTGGAAAAGAAACGCGGCAAGATCCGGCTATTGCCGGCCAACCCGGAGTTTGAACCCATCGAGATCGGCGATGAACAGGAGCTGCAGATCTGGGGTGTGGTGACCAATGTCATCCACGGCCTATAGGGCAATTGGGCCATAGGACTGTAGCGCTGTAGGCATGCCATGACCTCGATTGCTCTCATTGATGGCAACAACTTCTACGTCTCCTGCGAGCGGGTCTTTCAGCCAGAGCTGGAGGGCAAGCCGGTCGTGGTGCTCTCCAATAACGATGGCTGTGTAGTTGCCCGTAGCCAGGAGGTACGGGCACTCGGTGTGCCGATGGGTGCACCCTGGTTCAAGTTGCGCGACCTGGCCCGGCAACACGGCATCATTGCCCGCAGTAGCAACTACACCCTGTACGCCGACATGAGCCAGCGTATGCACACGGTGATCGGCCAGTTTTCTCCCGAACAGGAGATCTATTCGATTGATGAAACCTTTCTCGACCTCAGTGGTTTTCGCTGCAATCTGATCGACTACGGCCTGCAGATCCGTCAACGGGTAGGGCAGTGGATCGGGATCCCGGTCTGCGTGGGTATCGGCAGCAGCAAGACCCTGGCCAAACTGGCCAACTATAGCGCCAAGAAGCTGCTCCTACCCGACATGGGCAAGGGCGTGGTGGATTTCAACCAGTTTTCTGCGCGCGACATCGACCAGCTCTTTGCCCGCATTGATGTGGGCGAAGTCTGGGGCGTGGGGCGAAAAACACGGGAGCGCCTGTACACGCAAGGTATCCGTACCGTTAAAGATCTGCGGGATAGCCCACAGGGTCGCATCCGGCAGCAATTCAATGTGGTGCTGGGGCGAACCGTGGCCGAACTCAATGGCGAGTGTTGCCTGACTCTCGAGGACGTGGCCCCACCTAAACAGCAGATTATTTCGTCCCGCTCCTTCGGGCACCCGGTCTATCTGCAGGAAGAGCTGAAGGAAGCGGTGGTCAGTTACACCAGCCGCGCCTCGGAAAAGCTCCGCAAACAGACCCATGTTGCCGGTGCCATCCAGGTCTTTCTACAGACCAACCCCTTTAAACCGGATGAACCGCAGTACCACAATGCCGTCACGGTGAAGCTGGTGAAACCCTCCGATAATAGCTTTTACCTGGCCGAGGCGGCGCTCTATGGTTTGAAGCGTATCTATAAACCGGGTTACGCCTACAAGAAGGCCGGCGTCATGCTCATGGCGCTTTGTCCGGCCAGCCAGGTACCGCGCGATCTCTTCAGCGGTTTTGATGAGCCGGTCACGGCACGCGCCAGGACCCTGATGGCCACCCTGGACGAAATCAACGCCCGTATGGGGCGGGGTACGATCCGCTCGGCCGGCGAGGGGATTGCCAAGCCCTGGGCGATGCGCTCGGATAACAAAAGCCCGGCCTTCACCACCGACTGGACGCAACTGGCCGCTGCGCTGTAATCGAAAAAAATCATGTCGCGAACCGATCAGAAGAGCGCCGGACTGTTAATCCGTAGGTCCTTAAAAATCAATTCATCGATCCTGAAACGAGAAAGGGGTCACATTCTCGCGAATGCAACCCCTTGTATCTTTTGGCTCCTCGACCTGGGCTCGAACCAGGGACCTACGGATTAACAGTCCGGCGCTCTACCGACTGAGCTATCGAGGAACAGCGGGGCGAATTATAGGGGAGAACCATCATAATTGCAAGGCATGCCGCCATAGGCCTTTATAGCTAGAGCGCGGACTCAGGAACCGATAGAATGACGAAATGTCTTTTCTGAAAAATCAACGTATGCGGCTGCGCCATCATTTTAGTCATTGGCAGGCTCGCGCCACTCAGGCGCAGGCTCGTGTGCTGCATCACGTCAAGACCACCGACTGGCAGGCCGCAGCAAAAAATCTGCCCGGACAAATCCGCGGTCAGTACCATGCCTTCAGGGCGCGTAGCCGGCGGGATCAGGCGCGGATCATCGCCATCGTCCTGGCCGTGATTCTGGGCTTTTACGGGGTTCGCTGGCTGCTCGGAAGCGACAATAGCCCCTTGGCTAAGGGGCGGCCACCGATTCCGGTTGCGGTGATGCCAGTGACCGAAGGCGTGTTTCCGGTGGTGGTCGATGGTCTGGGCACGGTGACATCGCGGCGCACTGTGACGATTCGCACGCAGGTGGATGGGCGGCTGGATCAGGTGCTGTTCCAGGAAGGCCAGATCGTGAAAGAGGGCGATGTGCTGGCGGTCGTGGATCCGCGCCCGTATGAGGCCAAGGTGATGGAGGCGCAGGGGAAGCTGGAGCAGGACAAAGCCATGCTGCGCGATGCCCGTTTGATCCTCAAACGTTATCAGCAACTTTTCAAGCAGGATTCGATTGCCCGCCAGGATCTGGATACCCAGGCTGCCAAGGTGGTGCAGTTCGAAGGCCTGCTGGAAACCGACCAGGGCGTGCTGGATAACGCCAAGCTCCAGCTCTCGTTCACCAAGATTGTGGCGCCATTCGATGGCCGTCTGGGCTTACGCCTGGTGGATGCCGGCAATATTGTGAAGGCCGGCGAGGCCAGCGGCATCGTGACCATTACGCAGATCCGACCGATTGATGTGCTGTTTACGATTCCGGCCGATAAGTTACCACCGGTGCTGGCGCGCTTTAATGAAGGCAAGGACATGGCCGTACGCGCCTATGACCGCAGCTTCAAGACCGTGCTGGCCACGGGCGTGCTCAAGTCGATCGACAACCAGATTGATCCCTCGACTGGCATGATCAAGCTGAAGGCTGAGTTCAGCAACGAAGATAACAGCCTGTACCCGAACCAGTTCGTTAATGCCCAGCTGCAGATCGAGGATCGTGAGAATGTGATTCTGGTGCCGGCCAACGCGATTCTGCGTGGGGCCGAAGGCACGTACGTCTATACGGTGGATGCCGAGAAGAAGGTGGCCGCCCGAAACGTGAAGCTGGGGGGAACGAATGCCCAAGTCGCCGAGGTGGTTGAGGGCTTGACCGTGGGTGAGTCGGTAGTGACCGATGGGTTTGACAAGCTGCGTCCCGGTGCCAAGGTGCTGATTCCCAAAGCCGCTGGCCAGTAAGCCCGGGGAACCATGAACCCCTCGCGTCTGTTTACGCTGCGTCCGGTCGCCACCTCGTTACTGATGGTGGCGATTCTTCTGGTAGGCCTGCTGGCCTACCGGTTGCTACCGGTTTCGGCATTGCCCGAGGTGGATTACCCGACCATTCAGGTCACAACGTTCTATCCCGGGGCCAGCCCTGATGTGATGACCGGTAGCGTCACTGCGCCGCTGGAGCGTCAGTTCGGGCAGATGCCCGGGTTGACCCAGATGACCTCGACCAGTTCAGGCGGCGCTTCGGTGATCGTGCTCCGCTTCAACCTGGATCTGGAGCTGGATGTCGCCGAACAGCAGGTGCAGGCCGCTATTAACAGTGCCATGAGCCTGTTGCCCAAGGACCTGCCGGCCCCCCCGATTTACAGCAAGGTGAACCCGGCCGATGCCCCGATTATGACGCTGGCCGTGGTGTCACCGACCATGCAGGTCACCCAGTTGCATGACCTGGTGGAGACACGTCTGGCCCAGAAGATCTCCCAGGTGAGCGGGGTGGGGCTGGTTTCAATGAGTGGTGGGCGGCGCCCGGCCGTGCGCATCCAGGTCAACCCGACCGTGATTGCCGGCATGAACCTGAGCCTTGCAGATGTCCAGACGGCGGTGTCCAACGCCAACGTCAATGACCCGAAAGGGAACTTCGACGGCAAGCTCCGCTCGTTTACCATTGACGCTAACGACCAGCTGAAGTCGGCTGACGAATACCGCAATATGATTGTGGCCTGGCGCAACGGCGCCCCCATCCGACTGGGTCAGATCGCCGAGGTCAGCGAAGGGCAGGAGAACGCCTACCTGGCAGCCTGGGTCAATGAGCAACCCGCCGTTATCGTCAATATCCAGCGCCAGCCGGGCGCCAACGTGATCGAGGTCGTTGACCGGATCCGAAAGCTGCTTCCCCAATTGCAGAATAGTCTGCCTGCGGCAGCCCGGGTTGATGTGCTGACAGATCGTACGACGACCATCCGGGCTTCGGTCACGGATGTGCAGCACGAGCTCTTCATGGCCGTGGCGTTGGTGGTGATGGTGATTTACCTGTTCCTGCGTAACGTCCCGGCTACCATCATCCCTTCGGTGGCTGTGCCGCTTTCGCTGATTGGCACCTTTGCCGTGATGTATCTGGCCGGCTTCTCGATCAATAACCTGAGCCTGATGGCCTTGACGATTGCCACGGGCTTTGTGGTAGATGACGCGATCGTGATGATCGAAAACATCGCGCGCCATATCGAAAACGGCGCTTCGGCCATGAAGGCCGCGCTGGAAGGTGCCCGCGAGATCGGCTTTACGATTATCTCGCTGACCTTCTCGCTGATCGCCGTTCTGATCCCTCTCTTATTCATGGGGGATGTGGTGGGCCGACTCTTCCGCGAGTTTGCGATTACGCTCTCGGTGGCGATTCTCATCTCGGCCTTTGTCTCTCTAACGCTAACGCCGATGATGTGCGCCCGTCTGTTGCGCCCGGAGGACCACAATCGTCGACAGGGTGCGTTCATGCGCTGGATCGAGACCTCCTTCGATCGGTTGATCGCCCGTTACGATGTAGCGCTCCAGTGGGTGCTCGAACGTCAACGATTAACCCTGCAAGTGGCACTCGGCACACTGGTGCTGACGGTATTGCTCTATGTGGTGATTCCCAAAGGCTTCTTCCCGATAGAAGACACGGGCGTGATCCAGGGCATTACCGAAGCGGACCAATCGGTCTCCTTCGAGGCTATGGCCGAACGGCAACAGGCCGTGGCACGTGCGGTACTCCAGGATCCGGACGTTGCCAGCCTGTCTTCCTTTATCGGGGTCGATGGCATCAACCCGACCCTGAATACCGGACGCATCCAGATCAACCTCAAACCTCTGGAAGACCGGTCGAACCGGGTAGAAGCGGTCATACGCCATATCCAGGAGCGGGTTGCCGACATTCCCGGTATTCATCTCTATATGCAGCCGATCCAGGATCTCACGATCGAAGACCGGGTGAGCAAGACACGCTTCCAGTTCTCGATCGAGGGGCCAGATGAGGTCGAACTGGTGCGAGTGACGAATTCGCTGGTCGATCAGCTCCGCAAATCCCGCAAGCTGTCGGACGTGGCATCCGATCTCCAGAACAGCGGTTTACAGGCTTATATCGAGATTGATCGTGATACGGCAGGGCGTCTGGGCGTGACCATCGATGCCATTGATAATGCCCTGTACAGTGCCTACGGTCAGCGTCTGATCTCGACCATTTACACCCAGACGAACCAGTACCGCGTGGTGCTGGATGTGGCACCGGAATTCAGTCTGACCCCGCAATCGCTGGCGCAGCTTTATGTGCCATCGCTCAGTGGCAAACAGGTCCCGATGTCGGTGCTGGCACGCGTTGTCGAATCAACGACCTTCCTGGCCATCAATCACCTGAACCAGTTCCCGTCCGCAACCATTTCCTTCAATCTGGCCTCTGGCGTCTCATTGGGAGATGCGGTCGATGTCGTTCGCGACACCCAGGCTTCAATGGAGATTCCCGCCAGCATCCGGACGCATTTCCAGGGGGCGGCGCAGGCCTTCGAGTCATCACTGACCAATACGGTCCTGCTGATCATTGCCGCCATCGTCACGATGTACATTGTGCTCGGTGTGCTTTACGAGAGCTTCATCCACCCGGTCACGATTCTGTCGACCTTGCCCTCAGCGGGGGTGGGCGCACTGCTGGCTTTGCTGATCAGTGGTAATGACCTGGGCATCATTGGCATTATCGGCATCATTCTGCTCATTGGTATCGTCAAGAAGAACGCGATCATGATGATCGACTTCGCGCTCGATGCCGAGCGCACTCAGGGCAAGTCACCCCGCGAAGCGATTTACCAGGCCTGCCTGTTGCGTTTCCGGCCAATTCTGATGACCACCATGGCGGCGCTTCTGGGCGCCTTGCCGCTGATGCTGGGCAGCGGGGTCGGTAGTGAGCTGCGCCAGCCGCTTGGGGTGGCCATGGTAGGTGGTCTGATGGTGAGCCAGGTGCTGACGCTCTTCACCACGCCGGTGATCTATCTGTATTTTGATCGGCTGGCAGCGCGCCTGAAGGCACGTACGGGCTGGAATCTCAACGCGGCACCGGATCGGGGCGGGTTCGACTCGTGAATCTGGCACGCGTGTTCGTGCAGCGTCCTATCGCTACAACGCTGCTGCTTGTGGCCATAACCTTGTCGGGGGCGCTGGCATTTTTCCAGCTGCCGGTTGCACCCCTGCCACAGATTGATTTCCCCACGATTTCGGTTAATGCCAAGCTACCCGGCGCGAGCCCTGAAACCATGGCGGCGACGGTGGCGACGCCACTGGAACGATCGCTGACCCGTATTGCCGGGATTACCGAAATGACTTCGGCCAGTAATCTGGGTTCGACCAACATCACCCTGCAGTTCGATCTGGACAGAAATATCAATGGCGCCGCGCGTGATGTGCAGGCGGCCATCGCTGCATCTCGTGCCTTGCTGCCTACCGGGCTGCCGTCGAATCCGACCTACCGGAAGGTCAACCCGGGCGATTCGCCCATCATGGTGCTCGCCATGACCTCGGGCACGATGCCGCTGGACCAGATCTACGACTCGGCCGATACGATCATCGCTCAGCGTCTTTCCCAGATCGACGGGATTGGCCAGGTGGTGGTGGGAGGCAGTTCGCCGCCTGCCGTGCGGATTTCAGTCAACCCGGCCATGCTGTCCTCGCTCAAGATCAGCGATGAAGAGGTGCGATCAGCGATTGCCAAGGCCAACCCGTATCTGCCTAAGGGCTCTCTGGAAAACAGCCATCGTCGATGGCAGATCCGTGCCAATGACCAGAGTAAAACCGCGGCGGATTACAAACCCGTCATCGTCGCCTGGCGTAATGGCGCCCCGGTGCGGCTTGAAGATATCGCCAGTGTGACGGATTCGGTACAGGATCTGCGCAATGTCGGGATGACGATGGGCAAGCCCTCGGTCATCGTGATTCTGTACCGCCAGCCCGGTGCCAACATTATCGACACCATCAACCGGGTCAAGGCGGTGATGCCGCAACTACAGGCCGCTATTCCGGCGTCGATTGATCTGGTTTCAGTCATGGATCGATCGCCGACGATTCTTTCGGCGCTGAAAGAGGTGGAGCGCTCGCTATTGCTGTCGGTCATGCTGGTCGTGCTGGTAGTCTTCCTCTTCCTGAAAGATGCCAAGGCCACGCTGATTCCCGGTCTGGTTGTCCCGATCTCGCTGGTGGGTACCTTTGGGGCGATGTACCTCCTGGGCTACAGCCTGGATACCTTCAGCATGATGGCGTTGACGATTGCCACGGGTTTTGTGGTGGACGATGCCATCGTCGTCCTGGAAAACATTTCCCGCTACCGCGAGGGGGGCATGCCGCTCCGGAAGGCTGTGATCAGGGGAGCAGGGGAGGTCAGCTTTACCGTTATCTCGATCTCCCTCTCGCTGATTGCCGTCTTTTTACCCA
>CAZRYZ010000031.1:0-14422 GCA_964604465.1 uncultured Dechloromonas sp.
CACCGGTACCCACGGTATCCGGCAGCAGCAGACGGTTCAGCCACGAGTGGATCACGCCGTCACCCGGACGCAGCGCAACGCCGCCACGGGTTTCGATGAACGGGGGCAACTCGTGGTGCATCTTCACATCGACTGGCTTTGGATACGCGGCGGTGTGGCAGAACGACTGCATCACCATATCGGCCGAGAAGCCCAGACAAGCCAGATCCTTCAGCTCGTCACGGGTCATCGGGCCGGTAGTATCTTGCGAGCCCACGGTCGTCATCTTCGGTTCGCAGTAGGTACCCGGACGGATGCCCTTGCCTTCCGGCAGACCACAGGCACGACCGACCATCTTCTGGGCCAGCGAGAAGCCCTTGCCCGAATCAGCCGGGTTCTGCGGCAGACGGAACAGGGTCGAAACCGGCAGACCCAGTGCTTCACGGGCCTTGGCAGTCAGACCACGACCGATGATCAGCGGAATACGACCGCCGGCACGGACTTCGTCCAGAATGACCGGGGTTTTCAGTTGCGATTCGGCGATGACTTTACCATTCTTCAGCGCGGTGACCTTGGCGGTGGCCTGATCCACCTTCAGTTCGATCTCATCGCCCATATCCATCTGGCCGACATCAATTTCGATCGGCAGAGCACCGGCATCTTCCATGGTGTTAAAGAAGATCGGGGCAATCTTCGAACCCAGGCAGACACCACCGAAGCGCTTGTTGGGCACGAAGGGAATATCTTCACCGGTGAACCACAGGACCGAGTTGGTCGCTGATTTACGCGACGAACCGGTACCGACTACGTCACCGACGTAGGCAATCTGGTTGCCCTTCTTGGCCAGGGCTTCGAGTTGCTTGATCGGACCGCGGGTGCCCGGCTCATCCGCGTCGATACCCGGACGCGGGTTCTTCAGCATGGCCAGGGCGTGCAGCGGGATGTCCGGACGCGACCAGGCATCCGGCGCTGGCGACAGATCATCGGTATTGGTTTCACCGGTCACCTTGAGGACGGTCAGCTTCTGCGAAGCCGGCACTTCCGGACGCGAGGTAAACCACTCGGCATCCGCCCACGACTGCAGGACGGCCTTGGCGTTGGCATTGCCCTTGTCGGCCAGTTCCTTGACATCATGGAAGAAGTCGAACACCAGAAGCGTCTTCTTCAGGCCTTCGGCGGCGGCAGTACCGCACTCGGCATCACCCAGGAGATCCACCAGCGGCTTGACGTTGTAACCGCCGAGCATGGTGCCCAGCAGCTCGGTCGCACGAACACGCGAAATTAGCGCGCACTTGATTTCGCCCTTGGCGACAGCCGCCAGGAAACCGGCTTTGACGCGCGCAGCGTCATCCACACCCGCCGGCACGCGGTAGGTGATCAGCTCAACCAGAAAATCTTCTTCGCCCTTCGGCGGATTCTTCAGCAGTTCGACCAGGTCAGCAGTCTGCTGGGCATTGAGCGGCAGCGGGGGGATCCCCAGGGCGGCACGCTCGGCAACATGGCTCCGGTAAGCTTCTAGCACGGCGGTTTCCTTTCAGATAACAGAGGAACGACAGCCTGACTCCTTCCCGAGCCAGAGTGTCTGGAAATTACAGCGTAAACCCAATTTGTAACACATCGCGAACCCATAAGCGAGAGGGATTCGCTACAAATTAGGCCTGAAATCGAACAACTCTTATAAAAGAGTGAAAAACCGGCCTAACGAACCGTGCGATTGCCCAAAATTTGTGCAACTGCAGCAATCGACCCGGACTTTTTTCGTCCTGGCACAAGGCTTGCCTTGATGCGACGATTGCGATAGAGTGAACCTCATGCAAAAGGTGAAATTCCCGCGCAAAGCTGTTCTGCGCCCGCGCAAAGTGCTGATTCAGGCGCTGACCGCCGTTACCCTCACCGGGGCTCTGATTCCGGTGTCGTCGGTGGTTCGTGCCGATGAGGCCGAAAAGCCGGGGCTATTCCAGCGCTATACCGTCAACATCCAGGACCTGGTCATCAAGGGGCTGGAGTTCGTCGGGGTTCCGTATCGTCGCGGCGGCAATACGGTAGAGTCCGGTCTGGACTGCAGCGGCTTTACGCGTCTGGTCTTCCTGGATTCAAACGGCATTGACCTGCCCCGCACGGCCGCCGAGCAGGCGCAGGTTGGCACCAAAGTGAGCGCCGACGAACTGAAGCCGGGTGATCTGGTGTTCTTCAACACCATGCGTCGTGCCTACTCGCACGTCGGCATCTATCTGGGTAACAATCAGTTCGTGCACGCCCCCAAGCCGGGTGCCGAGATCCGTGTCGAGAACATGCAACAGTCCTACTGGATCAACAAGTACAACGGTGCCCGCCGCCTCGATGGTGTGTCCGCGGCGCCTAACAAGGCTGTTTCGTTTTAACTTCTCAAATAGCGATTCATCCGATCAACGCCGCGTTCGCGGCGTTTTTTGTTTAAGCTATCGTCATGTCCCATATTGACGATGCCGATCTGCCCGAATCGCTGTTGCGTTTTTATACAACGGCGCCCTATGCGTGCAGCTATCTGCCGGAACGTCAGGCACGCTCCCAGGTCGCCATTCCGCCGACTCATATTGATGCGGGTGTTTACGGGTCGCTCATCCAGAAAGGCTTCCGCCGTAGTGGTCAGTTTACCTACCGCCCCCACTGCGATGGTTGCCAGCGCTGTATTCCGGTGCGCGTCTGCGCCACCGACTTTTCGCCAAACCGCACCCAGCGAAAAATCCTCAACCGGTTGAACACCCCGGGCTATCTGCAGGTCCGCGAGCGGCCGTTGTGTTTTGATGCCGAACACTATGCGCTGTACCAGCGCTATCAACAGATGCGACACCCCGGGGGCGGCATGGATGATGACGACCCTGGCCAGTATCAGGAGTTTCTGCTCAACAGCGGCGTCGATACCCGCCTGATTGAATTTCGGGTCGACGATCGGCTGGTCATGGTCAGCGTCATTGATGTGCTGGCCGATGGCCTCTCGGCGGTCTATACCTTTTATGACCCGGATAACCCCTCGGCAAGTTATGGGACCTATGCCATCCTCTGGCTGATCATCCAGTGCCAGTACAACCAGTTACCCTATCTCTATCTGGGCTACTGGATTGCCGAGAGCGACAAGATGGCCTACAAGGCGCGCTACCGGCCGATGGAAATGCTAGACCAGGGGCGCTGGATTAAAATGCCGGTTTGGCACAACGCCGTTACCGGCTGACTCCCTATTTCACCGCACACTACACGCTGCTCTTCGGGAAACCCCATGAACTTTTATCCGCTTTTGCGCCCTCTACTCTTCAATCTACCCCCCGAAAAAGCGCATCAGGCCACTCTCTGTTCCCTCGATCAGGCAGCCAGACTGGGACTCGTCAAACAAAGCTTACCCGCCGATCCGGTGACGGCCATGGGCATCCGCTTCCCGAACCGGGTTGGGCTCGCCGCGGGACTGGATAAGGATGGTGATCACATCGACTCACTCGGCGCATTGGGTTTCGGCTTTATCGAGATCGGTACGGTCACCCCCAAACCGCAACCAGGGAATCCTCAGCCACGTTTATTCCGCTTACCGACGCACGAAGCCCTGATCAATCGTTTCGGCTTTAACAATCAGGGGGTCGGGCATCTAGTCGCCAACGTCCAAGCCAGCCGCTTTGTTAAAAACGGCGGAATCGTCGGTATCAATATCGGCAAAAACGCCAGTACGCCGATTGATCGGGCCAACGATGATTACCTGTTCTGCCTTGATGCTGCCTACGCATACGCCCACTACATCACGATCAATATCTCCAGCCCGAACACCCAGAATCTGCGTTCACTGCAGCAGGATGATGCACTTGAAGCGTTGCTGGCCGGACTGAAGGATCGCCAGCAACGGCTAGCTGATCAGCATGGCAAGTATGTGCCCCTAGCCCTGAAGATCGCACCGGATCTGGATGATCTGCAGATTGAAGCGATTGCTTCAGCCGTGAAACGACACCGGATGGATGCCGTCATCGCAACCAATACCACCCTAGAACGCGCGGCCGTCATGGGCGATCCGCACGCCGGAGAAACCGGTGGCCTGTCGGGACGGCCCGTCTTTGAAAAATCGACCGCCGTCCTGGCCGCCCTGAATGAACGACTGGCCGGTGAGATCCCGCTGATCGGGGTCGGTGGCATCTGTTCCGGTGATGACGCCCTCGCCAAAAGAGGTGCGGGCGCCAGCCTGGTGCAGCTCTATACCGGGCTCATTTATCACGGACCCGCGCTGGTTCGCTCGGTCGGTGAGGCACTCGCCCACCACACGCGCCAAAGCCACCGCCCAACGCTTTAATTTCGGGGTGTATGCCCTAAAACCTCAGTGAACACAGGGCTGTTGTGCACGCCGGGAATAAAGATATGGCCAATGCGTGTTGCGCCACACCAATCGGGCGCGGATAATAAGAAATTGACTCCGAAAATTTCCTTCAAATAAAAGCCCTTAGGGCGATTTTATGACCGAATACCTTTTCATCCTGATCGGCACGGTGCTCGTCAATAATGTCGTGCTGGTGCGGATTCTGGGGTTGTGCCCTTTTATGGGTGTTTCCAGAAAACTGACCACCGCCTACGGGATGGGTGCGGCCACGGCCTTTGTGCTGACGCTCGGCACCGGTGCCAGCTACATCATCGATCATTACCTGCTGATGCCTTTCGGTCTGGAATATCTACGAACCATCTCATTCATTGTCACCATTGCTGCTCTGGTGCAGCTCACCGAACTGGTCATCCAGAAAACCAGCCCGATGCTGCATCAGGTCCTCGGTATCTATTTACCCCTGATCACCACGAACTGCGCCGTGCTGGGGGTGCCCCTCATTAACGTCAGCCAGAACAATGGCTTCATTGCCTCGCTGGTCTTTGGTGCGGGCAGCGCCGTCGGCTTTTCTCTCGCCCTCGTACTATTTGCTGCCGTCCGCGAACGGGTTGAGGGTGCCGATGTGCCGCAGAACTTCCGGGGCGTGGCCATCGCCATGATTACTGCCGGCCTCATGAGTCTGGCCTTCATGGGCTTCGCCGGACTCGATCGCATCTGATATGGACGGCATCCTCTACGCAATCGCCATCATGGCTCTCGGGGGCGTTATTCTGGGTGCCCTGCTCGGCTATGCCTCGACGCGCTTCAAGGTCGAGGGAGACCCGCTGGTCGATCAGATCGACAGCATCCTGCCGCAAACACAATGCGGCCAGTGTGGCTACCCCGGTTGCCGCCCCTATGCCGAAGCCATTGCCAAGGATGAAGCCGATATCAACCAATGCCCGCCGGGCGGCGATGACAATATTCACAAACTGGCCGAGCTACTGGGCAAGGAGTACAAACCGCTCTCCGAAGAGCACGGTATTGAAAAGCCCAAACAGGTGGCCGTCATTGATGAACAAATCTGCATCGGCTGCACCCTGTGTATCCAGGCCTGTCCTGTCGATGCCATTATCGGTGCGGCAAAACAGATGCACACGATTGCTGAGAATCTCTGTACAGGCTGCGAGCTCTGCATCCCGCCCTGTCCGGTCGAGTGCATCGACATGGTAACTGTGGGTGAAACACTCGACACCTGGAAGTGGCAGAAGCCGGGCGCCCCGAAGCGGGTCATTCCGATCGTCCCGGTCAGCCCAACCACTCAGGCTGCCTGATATGAAGCTGTTTTCATTCAAGGGCGGTGTCAAGCCCGATCCGAACAAAACGCAATCGACGCTGCTGCCGATCGCGCAGGCACCATTATTCAGTCATTACATCGTGCCGCTTCACCAGAATGTGGGTGGCACTCCACGACCCATGGTGGCCGTGGGCGACCATGTCCTCAAAGGCCAGCGAATTGGCGAAGCGGATGGCTGGGTATCGGCAGCCGTTCACGCCCCTACGTCCGGCACCGTGGTCGAGATCGGCCCACGCATCGTGCCTCACCCCTCCGGTCTAACCACCCCTTGTGTGGTCATCGAAGCAGATGGTTCGGATACGTGGATCGAGCGCACCCCCTTTGATCTGACCCATGCCGAACCGGAAGCCGTTCGCCATTACCTGAGAGACATGGGCATTGTCGGCATGGGGGGTGCCGTCTTCCCGAGCCATGTGAAACTGAATGTACCCCAAGGCAAAGCCATCGAGACTCTGATCATCAACGGTGCCGAGTGTGAGCCTTTCATCACTTGTGATGACCGGTTGATGCGCGAAGATGCCACCGAGATTATTCACGGCAGTATGCTATTCGGGCAGCTACTCAAAGCGCGTCAGATTTTGATTGGGGTCGAGGACAACAAGCCCGATGCCATTAAGGCCTTACAGGAAGCAAAGACCGCTCTGAATGCGCCCGTCGACATCGTGACAGTGCCCACCATTTACCCAACGGGCGGCGCTAAAGAACTGATTCGTGTCCTGACAGGAAAAGAGGTACCGGGTAGCAAACGTTCGACCGAGTTCGGTGTGCAGGTCTTCAACGTGGCCACCGTGCAAACGGCCTGGCGGGCGGTGATGCTGGGCGAGCCCTTGATCTCCCGAATCGTTACCATTAGCGGCGCTGTCGGCGAAGCCCGCAATTGGTCGGTACGCATTGGTACCCCCATCGACGAACTGATTACTCTGGCTCAGCCGACTCCGGAAACTGATGGCGTCATCATGGGCGGCCCGATGATGGGCTTCCGCATCCCCGCGACTTCGGCTCCGGTGATCAAAAGCACCAATTCGCTGATCGTGCATGCCCCCGGCCTGTTCCCTCCCAAACCCGCCGAACTCCCCTGCATCCGCTGCGGCAGCTGCGCCACAGCCTGCCCACAGGAACTCCAACCCTTCGAGCTTTACTGGTGGTCGCGTGCCAGCAAGTTCGACAAGCTGGAACAATACAAACTCTTTGACTGTATCGAATGTGGCTGCTGCGATTACGTTTGCCCCAGCCATATCCCGCTGGTCAATTACTTCCGCTTTGCCAAGAGTGAAATCCAGGCGGAGTCCCGTGAAAAACATGCGGCCGATGCAGCGCGTGAGCGGTTTGAGTTTCGCGAGGCGAGAGCCGAGCGCGAGAAACGGGAAAAGGCTGAGCGCCTTGCCAAGGCCAACGCCGCCCGCAAGGCAGAGATGGCTACAACAGCGGCCTCAACAGCAACCACAGCCGAACAGTCCGCCAGCCCCGCACCCGGGGTCGCGGTGCCCGACCCGCATGCAGCGCCTGATATTTCCAGCCACCCGGATCAGGCCTCGACACCCATTGCTGTCGATAATCACCCGGTACTGGACGCCGCCGCCAAACAGGCAGCGATTGCCGCTGCAGCCGAACGAGCCCGCATCAAACGCGAACAGCATGCCAACAAGACTCCTGGCACATCCTCCTGAACCTCTCCACTGAACATCCCCAATCCTGGCGCCTCTGATCGTGTCTTTTCAAACTCCCAATGTCCTGACCCAGTCACCCTATCTGGTGCAACCTGTCAGCGTGACACGCATCATGCTCAAGGTGCTACTCGCCCTGCTGCCCGGGATTGCGGTGTACACCTGGCTATTCGGCCCCGGCATTGTTGTTCAGCTGATTCTGGCTACCAGTGCTGCCGTCATTGCCGAGGCGCTGGTGCTCAAGGCACGACAGCGACCCATTAGGCCAGCGCTCTCTGACCTTTCGGCTGTGGTCACGGCCTGGTTGATTGCGCTCTCTTTCCCGCCACTGGCACCGTGGTGGCTGGTCATGCTCGGGACGGTCTTTGCCATTGTAGTTGCCAAACATCTGTACGGCGGCCTGGGACAGAATCCCTTCAACCCGGCCATGGTGGCTTACGCGCTGTGCATCGTCTCATTCCCTGCACTCATGTCACAGTGGCCGCATCCACTGTCTACCGGTGGACTCCCTCCGATCGACCAGATCACCGCCATCTTCTTTCCGGAGCGCATTGATGCCTGGGCCGGTGCCACACCGCTGGATCATCTCAAGACCACGCTGCGCCTTGCCAGTGGCAATGACTCGCTGACGGTACAAACCATCCTCAAGGATCACACGATCTATGGTGTCGGTGGCGGCAATGGCTGGGAGTGGGTCACCCTCGCCTGGCTACTGGGCGGTCTCTGGCTGGTCCAACAGAAGGTCATTACCTGGCATATCCCGACCGCGCTGATTGCTGGCATGGGTGGCATTGCCCTGCTCTTCTGGATCATCAATCCGGCACATTTTGCCAACCCGGCATTTCATATTCTTGGGGGCGCGACCCTGCTCGGGGCATTTTTCATCGCCACCGACCCGGTCAGTGGCGCTACCACCCCCCGTGGCAAACTTATTTTTGCGGCAGGCATCGGTGTGCTCGCCTACCTCATTCGCGTCTTTGGCGCCTTCCCGGATGGCATCGCCTTTGCCGTCCTGATCCTCAATATGTGTGTTCCGCTGATCGACATGTATACCCAACCTCCGATCTTTGGCGAAAAGATTGACGGGAAAAAGTCATGAGTACGCCAGCCGAAAAACATGCGCTACGCGTCTCTGGCGAAACCGCACTGACGCTGGTGGCGTTTATCGTCTTTTTTACGGCGCTTCTGGCCTGGGCCTACCTTTTCACCAAACCAACGATCGAGCAATCAGCACGACAGGAAAAGATGGCCATCCTCAACCAGATTCTGCCAACCAGCCTTTACAACAACGACCCGTTAATCGATACCCTAACCTTGCCGGCGGAACCGGCACTAGGCACCCGGAGCAGCAGCACGGTCTACCGTGCCCGGATGAATGGTAAACCCAGCGCCCTGGTGCTGGATGTTGTTGCACCTGACGGCTATAGCGGAGACATCAAGATGCTGGCAGCCTTCAGTGCCACGGGAAACCTGATCGGCTTACGCGTGGTCGAGCATCGCGAGACGCCGGGCCTGGGGGATTACATCGACCCCCGCAAAGACAAGAACAAGGAACGCCCCTGGATCACCCAGTTTGACCAGGTACCCCCGGACCTGGATGCGCAAGGCTGGCATCTGCGTAAGGATGGCGGCCAATTCGACAGTGTGGCCGGGGCCACCGTTTCACCTCGCGCCGTCGTCAAAGCGGCCTACAAGGCCAGACAGTTTGTGGCGGCACATCATGCCGAGCTGTTCGCACGCGACATAACATCAACAGCAGCAACCACGACATCGGGTCGACCCCAATAATCCCAGGACACTGACCATGTGGATCACTCGCGACGAATTCAAGGACATCAGCAATAAGGGGGTCTGGAAACAGAATCCCAGCCTCGTACAGCTTCTGGGGCTTTGTCCGCTGCTGGCCATCACCACCAACATGGTCAATGGTGTGATGCTCTCACTGGCGACCCTGCTGGTCATGACGCTTGCCAACTTTGCCGTTTCGACACTCCGTCATTTCATTCCCTACGAAATCCGCATCCCGGTCTTCATTCTGATTGCCGCAGCCCTGGTGACTGTCGTCGATCTGCTCATGAATGCCTACCTGCATGGTCTTTATGTCGTGCTGGGCATCTTTATTCCACTCATCATTACCAACTGCATTGTGCTGGCGCGCATCGAGGCGTTTGCTGCCAAGAATCCCCCCGTCGGTGCCGCGACAGATGGCATGATGATGGGCATCGGCCTGGTCTGGACCTTGGCGCTCCTGGGTGCCATCCGCGAAGTGGTCGGTAACGGCACTCTCTTTAGCGGCATTGATCTGGTCATCCCCGGCGCACAGGCGCTACAGGTGATGCCGGCCGACTACCCCGGTCTCTTGCTGGCCATTCTGCCGCCGGGGGCTTTCATTGCGCTGGGTTGTCTGATCGCTGCGAAGAACTGGATCGACGCCCGCCAGGCCGTCAGAGCACAGCGGGATGCAACACCCTTGTCGGTAGGCGGCTGCCATTAAAGGGATCGTCAGGACTCGACCGCATCATGAATAAGACGCAGCGGATCGAGTTCTTCAGACGTTTGCAGGCTGCCAACCCGCACCCCACCACTGAACTCGAATACGGCTCCAATTTCCAGCTACTGATTGCCGTCATTCTATCGGCGCAGGCAACGGACAAAGGGGTCAACCTGGCAACGCGCCAACTGTTCCTGGATGCACCGGATGCACAGGCCATGGCTGCGCTCGAGGTTGAGGGCCTTGTTCCGTACATCAAGACGATTGGTCTTTATCCGACCAAGGCCAAAAACGTGATCGCCACCTGCCGGATCCTTCGAGACCACTACAACGGCGAGGTTCCGGAAGATCGGGATGCCCTCGAAGCGCTACCCGGTGTCGGGCGTAAGACCGCCAACGTGGTCCTGAATACGGCCTTTGGCCACCCCACCATGGCGGTGGACACCCATATTTTCCGGGTCTCGAATCGCACCGGGCTTGCGCCGGGTAAAACGCCCCTGGCGGTAGAACAGAAACTGCTCAAGGCGGTACCGCCGGAATTTCTCCTGGATGCCCATCACTGGCTGATCCTGCTTGGCCGATACATCTGTAAGGCACGCAAACCCGAATGTGAGCGTTGCCCGGTGGTCGATCTATGCCGCGCACCCGAAGCCAAAGCGACTTGCAAAAAACTCACGGCTCGCCAGTAAAATACGACCATGATATTTACGCCCACCAAGGATCAAGTCCGCCAGTTCTTCTGTGAAGCACGACGCAAGCAACGTGACCGGCTGCCGCTAGACGGGGCTGAAGCCATCGCCGCAGACGTGATTGCTCTCCACCCGGAATATCACGCCCTACTGGACGACCCCGAGGCCGCACTCGCTGGTGAGTGGACACCCGAACAGGGCACCATGAACCCGATGCTCCATCTCTCGCTTCACATGGCACTGCTTGAACAGCTTTCAGTCGATTCGCCACCCGGCATTCGTGCCATCTTCGAGCAACAGACTACCAAGCTCGGCGATGCGCATGAAGCCCTACATCGGTTACTCGAATGCCTGGGGGAAACAGTCTGGCATGCACAGCAACCCGGCGGCATTTTCGACACCGAGTCATATTTAGAGCGACTGAAGAAGCTCTAAATAAAAACGGCGCCCGAGTCACCCGGACGCCGTTCTCTCTGATACGGACGAATCCGATCAGGCCATATGAATCCCGCCATTCAGCGAGAAGTCGGCACCCGTCGAGAAGCTGCCATCCGGACCAGCCAGCCACGACACGATCGAAGCAATCTCTTCCGGCGTCCCCAGACGCTTCACCGGCACACCGGCGATAATCTTTTCGAGCACATCTTCCCGAATGGCCTTCACCATATCGGTACCGATGTAGCCCGGTGATACGGTATTGACCGTCACGCCCTTGCTTGCGACTTCCTGAGCCAACGCCATAGTGAAGCCATGCATGCCGGCCTTGGCCGTCGAGTAGTTGACCTGACCCATCTGACCCTTCTGACCGTTCACAGACGAGATGTTGATAATCCGACCCCAATTTCGGTCGATCATGCCATCCACCACTTGCTTGGTCACATTGAACATCGAGTTCAGATTGGTGTCGATCACAGCATCCCACGCCTCACGTGTCATCTTGCGGAACATGCCATCACGCGTGATACCGGCGTTATTGACCAGAACATCGATCTCACCGACTTCCTTCTTGACCTTTTCAAAGGCGGCGACGGTGCTATCCCAGTCGGCCACATTGCCTTCCGAAGCCACAAAATCATAACCGGCGGCTTTCTGTTCTGCCAGCCATTTGTCTTTGCGCGGCGAATTCGGGCCACAACCGGCAACAACCGTAAAGCCGTCCTTGGCGAGCCGCTGACAAATTGCGGTTCCGATCCCCCCCATACCACCTGTTACATAGGCAATGCGCTTGCTCATACGACTGTCTCCCGATTGTTCTATTGAATCCGAGAACCGTAATTATGGTTCTAAGTTTTCTGATCCTGTAACAAATTTCCCTATTTGTAAATATGCACAGCACAACCCGTTCAGAGTCGGTTCGGCTTCGGGTAGGATGCCGCCATGAGATGGCAACTTTCTCCCGTTCCGACCATTGTGCTGGCGCAGCTCTTTGGCACCTCGCTCTGGTTCTCCGCCAATAGTGCCGCCGGCAGCTTGATGCAAGCCTGGGGGATCACCGAGGCAGACATCGGTTTACTGACCAACGCCGTCCAGCTGGGTTTTATCAGCGGCACCCTCACTTTTGCCCTAACCGGTCTTGCCGACCGTTTCGAGGCCAGCCGCATTTTCATGGTCTGCGCACTGTTAGGCGCCCTGTTTAATGCGCTCTTCGCCCTGGCGGCAGAGGGTCTGGCATCCGGACTGCCATTACGCTTTGCAGTGGGCTTCTGCCTCGCCGGCGTCTACCCCCTCGGCATGAAACTGGTGGTGAGCTGGGTACCGGAACGGGCAGGCACCGTATTGGCTCAACTGGTGGGCATGCTCACGCTAGGAAGCGCTCTACCCCATGGCGTTCGACTTGCCGGGGCGGACTGGTCCTGGCAATCAACGATCCTGGTCTCCAGCCTACTGGCAATTTTAGCTGCATGGATGATCCGCACTCTGGGCGATGGCCCCTTTCTCAAACGCCAACCGGGGGCCTCACCGATTGGTCTTGGACAGGTGCTCGCCGCCTTCCGAATTCCCCAGTATCGTGCATCGGCCCTGGGCTATTTCGGGCACCAGTGGGAACTTTATGCTTTCTGGACGCTGGTGCCCGCCCTAATCGTTGCCTCCGGCCTGGCCGCGCCCCGTTCACCCGAGTTATCCGGTCTCGCCTTCCTAATCATCGGCATCGGTGCTGCCGGCTGCATCCTCGGCGGCTGGTGGAGCCAGTCTGTGGGGAGTGCCCGGGTGGCCGCGACCGCTTTGGCCGGTTCGGCGCTTTGCTGCCTGATCTTCCCCATGGTTGCCTCCATGGTACCGGGTGGGCTGTTGCTGGTTCTGCTGGCCTGGGGCGCCACCGTGATT
Organism: uncultured Dechloromonas sp.; assembly: GCA_964604465.1. GTDB lineage: Bacteria > Pseudomonadota > Gammaproteobacteria > Burkholderiales > Rhodocyclaceae > Fluviibacter. The sequence goes on from CAZRYZ010000031.1 coordinate 12,812, forward strand.
GCCGATTCACCCCATTTCTCGGCACTCTCGGCCAAGGCCTGCCCACCAGAGATCGTCGGTAGCGCCCTCACATTACAGAATGCCATCGGTTTTGCGATTACGATGGTCTCGATTCAGATCGGCACCACGGTTGTCGAAACGCTGGGCGTACTGACCGCCTGGTTACTTCTGCCCGGTCCGCTGCTCGGGCTCTGGGGGCTGGCGCCTCTCTGGCGTAAAAAGCCTACAGCAATAACCTGATATATCTGGACTACCTCTCACCTATGTTCGGCAACATCCGCAATGCGCTCGCAGCCCCCAATGCGATGACCGTCACGCTGGCCGCGGCCGGCATTCTGATGGTCACGATGGGAACGCGTCAATCTTGGGGACTGTTCGTCGCCCCCATCAATTCAGCCAGCGAGATGGGAATCGTCGCCATCAGCCTGGCACTCGCGATCGGTCAATTTACCTGGGGACTGGCGCAACCCTTTGCCGGTTATCTCTCTGACCGCTTCGGCCCTGCCCGCATTTTGACGGTAGGCTTAGTGATGCTTGCAGTAGGCTGCGCTCTGGCCCCCATACTCCTGAGTGGATTCGGATTGATCTTCAGCCTGGGGCTCCTCGCTGCCATCGGTTCGGGTATCGGCAGTTTCTCCGTTCTCATCGGTGCAACGGCTCAGCGTATTCCAGCAACCTCACGAGGACCCGCCTCAGGCGTAATTAACGCGGGGGGATCCCTCGGCCAGTTCATTGGCGCCCCCATCTTTCAGGGACTCATCCAGACGATCGGGTGGATTGGTGCTCTCTGGGGTATGGCAGTCATTTCATTGAGTGCGTTACCCCTCATCAAACGCCTGACCGGATCTGCGCCCATACAATCGCAGGAAGAGGCTCACCATGAAAAAATAACGGCGCCTTTCGGTCAAACCGTTTGTGGCGCCTTCGCCAACAAGAGCTACTTCCTCTTGAATCTAGGCTTCTTTACCTGCGGCTTCCATATCGCTTTTCTGGTCACGCACCTACCAGGTGAAGTCAGCCTTTGCGGTCTGCCGGCCAGTGTGGCCAGTTGGTCATTGGCTATTATCGGCCTAAGTAATATCTTTGGTAGCCTCTATGCCGGACACTGCGTGGCCCGATATCGGAGTAAATATATTCTCTTTGCCATGTACGGCAGCCGGGCATTGCTCATCGCCGTTTACATGGTGCTGCCTAAAACCGAATGGACCTATTATGCATTTGCTGTTGGTCTCGGATTTACCTGGCTGGCGACTGTCCCTCCCACCGCTGCCATCGTTGGCAAGCTTTTCGGGTTGCGCTACCTGGCAACACTCTTCGGCATTTCCATGCTGTCTCACCAGATCGGCGCATTTTTTGGTGCTTATCTGGGCGGCCTCACCATGGCAGAAACGGGCAACCTTGACGCGATGTGGATGATCGATATGGTGTTGGCCGGTTTTGCGGCGGTGGTCAATCTACCGATCAAAGAGGCCGCTCTAAAAAATCAGCCTGCCTAAAACAAAAACCCGCCAGTGGCGGGTTCGTCTGATCGGGATTGTGACTCTATCGAACAAATCAACGCATCCCTTTGAATAAAAGGATTTAGACCAATTCGATTTTTTAGATACCAAC
>CAZRYZ010000032.1:0-13388 GCA_964604465.1 uncultured Dechloromonas sp.
CACTTCGCCTTGCCCCCATCCGGCTCGCACACCTTGTGAGTGGCTCCGTCAACGGAGTTATGGTTACGGGGAAAACCGTGAATAATAAGCCAGACGGACAGCTTTGGGCAAGGCTTGCTAGAATAAGCCTCCTTCCAAATTTCGGATCAGATTGTTGGCCACCCCCCGCGAACTGGACGCTTTTCTCGCCAATGTCGAGCGCCGAGCCTATAAAACGGCCTGGTTTGCCGTGCATAACGAAGAAAATGCCCTGGATATCGTCCAGGATGCCATGATGAAGCTGGCCGAAAGCTACGGAGATCGGGCCGCCGAGGAGCTGCCCCCGCTTTTTCAGCGCATTTTGCAGAACACCATCCGCGACTTTTACCGCCGGAGCAAGGTGCGCAATGTGTGGACCACCCTGTTTTCCGCCCTGGGCGGCCACGGGGACGCTGATGATGAAAGCGATGAAGACCGAATCGAACGCCTGCGCGACCCCAACAGTGCGCAGTCAACGCAGCCGGATGCCGCGCTGGAACAGCGCCGTATCCTGGAAATTCTGGAAAACGAGTTGACCAGACTGCCGGCACGTCAACGGGAGGCCTTCCTGATGCGTTATTGGGAAGGTTTGGATACTGCAGAAACCGCTGATGCCATGGGGTGCTCCCAGGGCAGTGTAAAAACCCACTGTTCACGAGCCACCCAAGCTCTGGCGGTCGCTCTGAAAGCAAAAGGAATACAACTATGACCCATGAAACCCGTCCCCCGATGGCGCCACAGGAAGCACTGATGGCTAAAACCATGGCGTCTGCGCTGGATCAGGGTGCTGGCGAACTTCCCAGCCGGATCACAGCCCGCCTTGCCCAGATGCGGGAACAAGCATTGGCGCACCAGAAACAATGGCAAAGTGCACTCCAATTGGCCGGGCAAAGCACCCATCAGGCCATCGGCAGCCTGTTTGGCGACAGTTTTGGCTCAGCGACTGATTGGCGCCGCTGGGCCAGCTCTCTGGGGGTTCTTGTTCTGGCCGCATTGTTCATGTTCTGGCAGGCTCAAAGTCAGGTGGAAGAACTTGCCAGCGAGGATAGCGCCCTATTGAGCGAGGCATTACCGCCCACCGCCCTCCTCGACAAGGGATTTCATTCATGGGTCTCCACCAGCACGCCCGACGACCAGCAGTAATCCTGCTGACGCTGGCCATCCTCGCCATTATTGTGGCGGTTGCCTACCCGCGTATACGCACTACCAAAGATACCGCCACGGGTGTCCGGGTGGCCGTTCCGCCGCAACCCGACTGGAAGGCGCTGACCGCTGACCAGAGAACTATTCTGGCACCCCTGAAATCAGACTGGAACAATATGGAACGGTTCCGGCGCAAGAAATGGCTGGAAATTGCGGCACGTTACCCCAACCTGAGCGAGACCGAACAGGAACGGCTTCAGGACCGAATGTGGGACTGGGCCAGCCTGACGCCCGCCCAACGCCAGGCCGCCCGCGAGCGCTTCAAGGAAATCAGCCAACGCACCAGCCCCGAAGAGCGTGAGGCGCTGGCTCAGAAATGGATGGATTATCAGGACCTCCCCGAAGAGGTCCGCCAGCGCATCGAGAAGGATGCGCTTGACAAAGAGCGGGCAAGCAAGCGGGCCGCCGGCACCCCGGCGGTGGACGGCAAGCCTACCCCCATCAGCACCAAGGAAGGAGCGCTGCCGTCAGGCTCCACCGCCACCACGCTGGCCACGGGCTCTAGCACCATCAAGGTCGTACCGCCCAAACCGGCCAGACCGGTCAGTCCCCTGACCTTTGCCCCGGCCAGACCGGCAGATGACACCCCACCAGCCGTTGAGACGCCCGCCATTGAAAGTCGCTGAAATTGCCACCCGCCGGCGCCGTCTGGTCAGCCTGCTTTACGAAGTCCTCGTCATTCTGGCGCTGACCATTTTTCTTTTTGTGCTTCCGGTTGCCCTGTTTTCCGGGGTCTCTCACCGGATGCCGGGCCCCTTGCTCCTCTGGCTCTACCTTTTTCTGTTGCTGGGTAGCTATTTCATCTGGTGCTGGGTCAAGGCCGGCCAGACGCTAGCCATGAAAACATGGCGCCTATGGGTCGTTGATGCCGCCACCGCCGCGCCCTTACGCCCCCTCCAGGCGGTTGTTCGCTATGGCATGGGCTGGATTTTCTGGCCAACCGGACTGGCCTTTCTGTGGTCTTTTCTGGATCCGGATGGGCAATTTCTTCATGACCGGATTGCCGGAACGCGCATCCTTTACGAACCCAAGCCCAAAGCTCAAGCCTAATTCCCTTCTGTCCGGGATGCGCCCTAGCGACTTGGCATGAACTAGCGCCTCTCGGCGCGTTTGAGCAGACCGATCGCGGCACCCATAAACAGGATCATCGGCAGTGCGGCCGTAACAAAGGGAGACCAGTTGTTGATGGCGCCTAGGCTGGATACCAACCCGTTGAGCATGTAGAACAACGCGCCAATCATTACGCCGGCAAAGATCCGCAGGCTGACGCCACCCACCCGGTCGTGGCGGTAAGCAAAGGGCAACGCGAGCGCCATCATGACCAGGATCGACAGCGGATAGAAGATTTTCTTCCATGTCGCAATCACGTAGGTATCGCTACCCAGACCATTGCGCTTCAGATGCTGGATATAGGTGTAGAGCTCATGGACCGACATGAGATGCGGCCTGACCAGAAGCACCTGGAGGACATCCGGCGTAATCGCCGAGGTCCACGGCTTGCTAGCAAGCTGGACCTGTTTAACCCGTGCGCCTTCGAGCACTGTCTCGGAGACGTCATTGAGCATCCAGACATTGGGCGGTTCGAAGATAGCCGTCTTGGCAAAAGACACCCGATCGAGGGTCATATCCGGCTTGAACTGGTAGATGCGCACCGATTCCAGTCGGCCATCCGGTCGCAAGGCATTGATGTTCGCAAAGGTCTTTTCGTCCTTGACCCAGACTCCGGACTGTAGCCCCTGTGTGATCGTGCCACTCATCGCTTTGACCCGCCACTCCTGGGCCTTCTGTTCCGCTGGCGCCACCACGAATTCGCCAAGCAGGAAGGTACCAATGACCAGCCACAGGCCAACCCGCATCAGCGTCGTCAGCAACTGGGTGCTGGAAACCCCGGAGACTCGCAACACATTGATCTCGGAATGCCGTGCCAGATTCGATAGCGCGTAGAGCGTGCCAATCAATACACAGATCGGCATTAGCTCATAAATGCGTCCGGGCTGAATCAGCGCCACATACACAATGGCCTGATAGAGCTTGTAACCCCCCTCGCCCAGCTTTCCCAGCTCTCCCATCAGGTCGAAGAAAGCAAACAGCACCATGAAGGCACCCAGAATCAGGGCTGTGGCCAACAGTACTTCACGGCCGACATACTTGCGGTAAATCATGCCGCACCTCCGGCCTTGCCGGCATTGCGGAGGCGACGCCGGGCGCGAGCAGTTGTTGAGGTCATCCGGTAGTAGAACCCCCAGACCAGCACCGACAGCATAATCAGATGTGGCATCACCAAGCCCAGTGCAAACGGGAGGCGCCCCTGAATGACCCAGGCACGGGAGATGGTCATCAGATTGATGTAAATGAAGTACACCAGCAGAGCAAGAATCATGTTGGCCGAACGACCGGCACGCGGGTTCACGTAAGACAGTGGAATCGCCAGAAGCGCCAGCATCACGACCATGATTGTTGTGCCCACGCGCGTCACCACATCGCCGAGGCTTTCCCGCGTGGGATTAATCAGTAACTCGCGGGTCGGGGTGCTGTCCTGGTGACGCACGGTATTCTGATCCGCCTTGGTCTCGACCCGGAAGGCGTAGGACTCATAGTCCATGGCGCGTAACTCTGGCGAATTCGGCTTCAGCTCGTAGCGGTGGCCCTTCTCGAGCACGATAAATCGGTCACCGTTTTCGTGCACTTCCTGTCGGCCTCGCTCGGCCACGGTGATACCCAGCTTATCGGGCTGGTTATCACTGACAAAGATGTTGCCAACGGCTTCCCCTGACGAGTCAGCCGACTCGATAAAGAAAATACGCCGACCATCCGTGGATTCGCGAAAAACCCCGGGGCGAACCAGACCCAGTTCATTCTGATCAGCAACATGCTTACGGTACTTCAGGCTCTCCCCATGAGCCCAGGGCACCAGCTCCTGGGTTAGGGCACCCACCACCAGCATGATGGGAATCGAAAAAATCAGCACTGGGCGAATCCACGCGGTCAGGGGCTGACCGGCGCTGAACCAGACCGTCATCTCCGAATCCCGGTACCAGCGCGACAGGGTCAGCAGAATCGCCATGAAGCAGGCCAGGGACAACAGAATCGGCAGGAAATTAAAGATTGCGAAACCCAGCAGCGGGCCGACCGCACCCGGAGAAACCTTGCCCACAGTCGCCTCATTGAGCAGGCGCACCAGAAAGGTGGTCAGCAGAATGACCAGCAGCGCCACCGAAATCGCCACTGCGTTCTGAACGAATTCGCGCCGCATGGCACGCGCAAAAATCATAATTGATATAACACTTTTAAAAATGCGCCCGGTGCGATGCTGGAACCCGATCAGCAGAATTTTGACGAAAAGCAAGGCCGGCGGGGATAATCACGGATTGAAAGATTCGCTGTTGCTTACTTCCTCACCTTATTTATTCCCTGCCAATTCCTCCCGGAGAATCTTATGAAATTTAGCACAAAAACCGGCGCGCCCCAGTCTTTGGCCACCGATGCACTGATTCTGGGGGTCTTTGAAAAGGGCACACAGCCCGTGGTGACGACGGCAACCGACAAAGCGACCAAGGGCGTGATCAGCCGCCTCCAGAAACAGGGGGACTTCACAGGAAAGGCTGGCACCACACTGGTTGTGCGCCATCCGGAGGGTTTAAAGGCTCAGCGCCTGATTCTTGTAGGCCTGGGCGATGCCGCCGAATTGAGCCCCAAGGCCTGGGCTCAGGCCAATCGTGCGGCCATGACCGCTGTTCTGGGCACAACCGCGACAGATGCGATCAGCACGTTGGCCACCGTGGAGGTCACCGGCCTGTCAGCGACAGCGCGGATTCGTCAGGCCGTTGTCCTGGCCGGTGAAACCGCCTACCGATTTGATCAGTTCAAAACCACACCCAAAGCGCCCATCGTCAAACTGACGTCCGTCACCCAGCTCGTTGCGGGCACCAGCAAAGCGCTCACCGAAGCTGTCGCCCAGGGGGATGCCATCGTGGCTGGCATGACCCTGACCCGAAATCTGGGCAACCTGCCGGGTAACATCTGCACACCGACCTACCTTGCGGATGAAGCCAAAAAGCTGGCCAAGACCTATGGTCTGAAGTGCCTGATTCTGGAAAAGGCTGCCATGGAAAAGCTGGGGATGCATTCGCTGCTGGCGGTTGCCAAGGGATCGCATCAACCCCCCAAGTTCATCGTGCTCGAATACATGGCCGGCAAGAAGACTGACAAGCCCGTGGTACTCGTTGGCAAGGGGATTACCTTCGACACCGGGGGCATTTCGCTCAAGCCAGCCGCCGAGATGGATGAAATGAAATATGACATGTGCGGCGCGGCTAGCGTCCTAGGCACGCTGCGTGCCGTTGCCGGCATGAAGCTGCCGATCAACCTGATCGTCATCGTCCCCACCACCGAAAACATGCCGGGCGGCAGTGCCACACGGCCGGGTGACATTGTGAGCTCGATGTCGGGACAGACCATCGAGATCCTGAACACCGATGCCGAAGGGCGCCTGATTCTGTGTGATGCGCTGACTTATGCCGAGCGCTTCAAACCGGCCGCCGTCGTGGACGTCGCCACCCTGACCGGAGCCTGCGTCGTAGCCCTGGGCCAGGTCGCCAGCGGGCTGCTCGGGAATGATGAAAAACTCATCGATCAGTTGCGGACGGCGGGTACCGACACCATGGATCGCGCCTGGGAGCTACCGCTGTGGGATGACTATCAGGATCTACTGAAGAGCCCGTTCGCCGACATGGCCAACATCGGTGGCCGCTGGGGCGGCACCATTACCGCGGCCTGCTTCCTGTCGCGCTTTACCAAGGCCTACCCATGGGCGCATCTGGATATCGCCGGCACGGCCTGGGTTCAAGGCAAAGACAAGGGCGCCACAGGCCGACCTGTCCCACTGCTCACGCGCTTCCTGATGGCGCGTGCCGGAAAAGCAGACTAAGCCAGCGTAGCGCGCACCGTGACTCAGATCGATTGCTACCACGACCAGCCGGATCGCCTGAGCCAGGCCATTCGGCTGGCCACGCTCGCCTGGTCACGCCGTAAACCGATCACCTTTTTCATTACAGACCCCGCACGCGCCGAAGCCTTTGACAAGGCGCTGTGGGCAACGGATCCCCAATCCTTCATTCCCCACTGTCATGCCAACAGTCCCGAGGCCGACCGCACGCTGATTATCATGACCGACAATCTGGAAGCAGTCAGTCAGGATGAGCTACTGGTCAATCTTTCCGATGCAGTGCCCCCGGGTTTTGCCCGCTTTCACCGGCTCTTTGAGATCGTCAGTCAGAACGATGCGGATAAAGCCGCCGCCCGCGAACGCATGGCCTTCTACAAAGACCGCGGTTACCCCATTAGCTACCGCAAATCCCATTAATCCCTATTCAGTTTCTGATTAACGACTATGACGCTTGCCAAATCCTTCGAACCCGCTGACATCGAACGGCGCTGGTACCAACACTGGGAACACAGCGGTTACTTTGCTGCTGGCGATGATGCCAACAAGGATGAGGCCTTCTGCATTCTACTGCCACCGCCCAACGTGACCGGTACGCTCCATATGGGGCACGGCTTCAACCAGACGTTAATGGATGCGCTGACGCGTTACTACCGCATGCGTGGTGCTAATACCCTTTGGCAGCCTGGCACCGACCATGCGGGCATCGCCACGCAGATTGTTGTGGAACGCCAGCTGGAACGCGACGGTATCTCGCGTCACGATCTGGGACGTGAAAAATTCCTGGAAAAAGTCTGGGAGTGGAAGGCCTATTCGGGTGGCACGATTACGCAGCAGATGCGCCGCCTAGGCAGCTCCTGCGACTGGACGCGCGAACGATTCACGATGGACGAAGGCCTGTCGAAGACAGTAACCGAGAGCTTCGTGCGCCTGTACAACGAAGGCCTCATCTACCGCGGCAAGCGTCTCGTTAACTGGGACCCGAAACTCAATACCGCTGTATCGGACCTGGAAGTGTTATCGGAAGAAGAAGATGGCTTCCTCTGGCATATCCGCTATCCGTTAGCCGATGGCAGCGGTTCGCTGACCGTTGCGACAACGCGCCCGGAAACCATGCTGGGTGATACCGCCGTTATGGTCCACCCGGAGGATCCGCGTTATCAGCATCTGATCGGCAAGATGGTCAAGCTGCCACTGACTGATCGCGAAATCCCGATCATTGCTGACAGTTATGTGGATCTCGAATTTGGCACAGGTTGCGTCAAGGTCACCCCGGCGCACGATTTTAATGACTATGCGGTTGGCCAACGACATAATCTGCCGCTGATCTCAATCCTGACGCTGGATGCCAAGATCAACGACAACGCGCCCGAGAAGTATCGCGGGCTGGATCGTTTCGATGCCCGTAAGGTGATCGTGGCAGATCTTGAAGCACTGGGTATCCTGGAAAAGACCGACAAACATAAACTGAAGGTACCGCGCGGTGACCGCACCGGCGTTGTGATTGAGCCGATGCTCACCGACCAGTGGTTCGTCGCAATGAGCAAGCCCGGTGCAGACGGTAAGTCTATTACGCAAAAGGCCCTGGACGTGGTTTCCAGCGGCGAGATTCGCTTCCACCCAGAAAACTGGGTCAATACCTATAACCAATGGCTGAACAACATCCAGGATTGGTGTATCTCGCGCCAACTGTGGTGGGGTCATCAGATTCCCGCCTGGTACAGCGAGAGCGGCAAGGTCTATGTGGCGCATGACGAAGCCGAGGCGCAAACACAAGCAGCTGCCGCGGGTGATACTGGCACCCTAACCCGCGACGAGGACGTCCTTGATACCTGGTATTCCAGTGCCCTGTGGCCCTTTTCGACGCTGGACTGGACGCCGGATTGGCCCGCTACGCCAAATTCGATGCTGGATCGTTACCTACCGACCAGCGTGCTGGTCACCGGCTTCGACATCATCTTCTTCTGGGTCGCCCGAATGGTGATGATGACGCAGCATCTGACCGGGCGCATTCCGTTCAAGGATGTGTATGTCCATGGCCTGATTCGCGACAGCAAGGGCCAGAAAATGAGCAAATCGAAGGGGAACGTGCTCGACCCGATCGATCTCATCGATGGCATCACGCTCGACGAGCTGGTGAAGAAACGCACCTTCGGTCTCATGAACCCCAAGCAGGCGCAGAGCATCGAGAAAGAAACCCGCAAGGAGTTCCCAGAAGGGATTCCGGCTTTTGGCACCGACGCCTTGCGCTTTACCTTCACGTCACTGGCCAGCCCGGGCCGCGACATCAAATTCGATCTGTCACGCTGTGAAGGCTACCGCAACTTCTGCAATAAGCTGTGGAACGCGACACGCTTCGTGTTGATGAATACTGAAGACCAGGATTGCGGCATTGACGTCACCGATGCTGATCTCAAGTTCTCGGCCGCCGACCGCTGGATGATCAGCCTGCTGCAACGCGCCGAAGCAGAGATTGGTCAGCAGTTGAATGACTACCGATTCGATCTGGCTGCCCAAGCGCTGTATCACCTGGTGTGGGACGAATATTGCGACTGGTATCTTGAGATTGCGAAGGTGCAGATCCAGAATGGCAGCTCCGAACAACAACGTACGACGCGTCGCACCTTATTGCGCGTCCTAGAAACCATTCTCCGGCTGGCCCATCCGTTTATTCCGTTTATTACGGAAGAACTGTGGCAAACCGTGGCGCCCATGGCGGGACGCAAGACGCATGACACTATTCTTCTGGCCGGCTATCCGGTGTGTGACGAACAGCGTATTGATAGAACTGCCGAGGCCCAGATTGAACGCCTGAAAGGCCTGATTTCGGCCTGCCGTAACCTGCGTGGCGAAATGAGCCTCTCGCCCGCCACAAAAGTGCCGCTCATCATCGCAGCCAATCAGGACGAACAAACCACGCTGGCCGAAGCAGCGCCGATCCTCCAAGGCTTGGCCAAGTTATCCGAAGTGCGCTTTGTTGAAACGCTGCCCGTTGATGCCCTGGCCCCCGTTGCTGTCCTGGGGCATGTGCAAATGATGCTGGAAGTCGAAATCGACGTGCCGGCTGAAATCGGCCGCCTGGAAAAAGAAATCGCACGGTTGGAAGGTGAAATCAAGAAAGCGGAAGGCAAGCTAGGCAACGCTTCTTTTGTTGACCGTGCACCCGCGGCCGTGGTTGAACAGGAACGTCAGCGCATGGCCGACTTCGGCAGCACACTTGCCATGCTCAAACCGCAGCTCGAAAAATTGAAGACCCGTTGATATCCGCCAAAATCACGCGACACTGTTCGATCGCGTAATCTTTGTTGGCATTATTTGAGATAGGCCGGCATTAAACCGCGAAGGGCATTGCCCACGCGTAGCCGGCCTTCACGGGAAGCTACCTTGATATCGGCTACCGTCAGAATCGCCTCTCGCGCTTCGCCGCTATCGATCAGTGCCGCCCGCAAAACACCCGGCAACAAACCACAACGCAAAGGTGGCGTTAGCAAGTGTTGACCCTCCCGCACAAACACATTGCTTCGCGCACCTTCACAGACCTCCCCCCGCTGGTTACAGAACAGGCTATCAAAGGCTTGCTGTGCCGTCGCGTTCTCAATGGCCGCATCATAGACTTCTCGCGTCGAAATTTTATGGCGCAGTAATGGTGAACCACTCATCAGCCGGGTGTCCGACCAGATCAATGCCACCCGTTCTGCGATCGGCGGCAGCAGCGACCAACTCGGTTTCAAATCACCCGTATGAGACAGATCGATCCGGACGCGACAAAGACGCGACCTATCACACGGCCCCAATTTTTGCCGGATTTCCCGCTGCACCCCCCAGAGTGCCCTTTCAAAGGCAGCGACATCAAACGCAAAGCCTAGCGCATAAGATGACTGCGCAAGCCGGGCAATATGGCCACGAACCTGCGGATACAGCTCATCCAGTGGCAACGTGGACACCAGATCATCTGGCGGCAAGACCAGACGCAAGGTCTCGAAGAGGCTAAAGCCCGGATCCGGTCTCACCAAAAACGCGCTTTTCAACAGGCACTCAGCGTACTCCTCCTGTGGGTCCGAGTCCCAGACGATACCACTACCAACTCCTAGCACCCCTGTCCTGAACGGTGCCCCGGGCTCGATGGGTGGATCGAGCACAAGTGTGCGAATTGCCACATTGGCGGCCATTTGTTTCTCTGTTGCCCAGCCAATACTGCCGGTGTACAACCCGCGAGGTGCTTTCTCAATAGCCCTGATTTTCTGCATGGCCGCCACCTTGGGAGCACCGGTCACCGAGCCACACGGAAAGAGCCCGTAGATCAAATCGGCAAGACGCGTGGTCTGCAGGCGAGCGGAAACGCTGGAGGTCATCTGGTGCACCGTCGGATACGTTTCGATTTCAAAGAGCCGGTCCACGACCACGCTACCGGGTAGGGCAACCCGACCCAGGTCATTGCGCAGTAGATCAACAATCATTAGATTCTCAGCCCGGTTCTTTTGCGAAGCCTGCAGAGTTTCTACACGTTTCCGATCGGTCAATGGATCCTCGCTCCGTGGTGCCGTCCCTTTCATAGGACGCACGGTGACCCGGTCATTGTCGACCGCAAAAAATAATTCGGGTGATAGTGATAAGACCTGGCATTCCGGCATGTCGATAAAGACGGCGGTTGCCGTGGGTTGTGCCCGTGCGAGGTTCAGAAAAACCCTTGACGGCATCCCGAAAATCGCAGCGTCGATCGGAAACGTAAAATTGACCTGATAGACCTCACCATCAGCGATTGCGGCGCGAATCTGCCGGATCTTTTCTGCATAGCCCTGAGCATTGAGTGTAGGCGCACCCCTTACACAACCTGCCACCTCATCCGGATCCGTATTCGGATCGGATTCCGAGCCTTCCTGCAGCCAGAGGTCCGCCTCCGCATGCGTGAGCCAAAGCGCGTCCTGGAATAGCCAGATATACCCTAAAGGAATTCCGGTTGTGCCTGCCTGATCAATCGCTGACGCAGTGTTCTGCACAACTGGCTCCAGTAGCTCCCCCAACTCATAGTCCAGCGCAAAAACAGCGACGCTGCCCTTGAGACGACCCTCTTCCGCCGCAGCCAACGCCTGAGAAAGTGAGTCTGCATCATGAATGACGTACGTACTTTCCGGACGCATACAGAGCAAACTGGCCGCCACATCGTGCGGTGCCAACCCATCACGGAACAGAACCGCTTTTCGGCAGCCCGCGCTCCGGGTCACTTGCGTTGCAACGTGAGTACCCATCGCCCGCCAAGGTCACGAACATCCACCAGGGTATGACCGGTCTGTCTGGCAAACGCAGCGAAGTCATCCGGTACTGCCGGATCCGTTGCAAGCACCTCTAGCAATTCGCCACTTTGCATCACTGCCAGAGCTTTCTTGGCACGCAGGATCGGCATGGGGCATTTCAGCCCGCAGACATCGAGCTGATGCATCTTGGGTTCGCGAAAAGATTCGCTATTGACTGTCATCATTCACCCCATCAGAAAGGCGACTGTCCCGCCATTTTGCGTTCTTCCATGACCTGGATTCTCAGCGCCTTCAAGCGCGTATCGATCATGGATTGATCGTAGAAGTTTTTGGTCTCGCGCTGTGCCAGTTCCAATTGCTCCACGGCGGCCTGTGTCTGACCATTCAGGGCATACAACTCCGCAGTTGCCCGGCGGGATTGGACGGTCTTGCCCAGAGCCGCGTAGGAATGCGCTTGCAACTTATACAACTTGGGATCACGCGCACCCCCGGAACGCAAGCGCTTTTCAATAATCTGCAGCGCTGCTTCATTCTGGCCCTGCAGTTGCAGGACAGCAACCAGTCCTAGCGCTATGGCCTCATCATTCGGATACCGCTTGTAGGCCTCCCGATAGATCTGCGTTGCACCGCTCAGGTCCTTCTCGGCTTGCCGGATTTCCGCCGCCAGTACATCAAACATCGGATCCGGTGGCGCCAGTTTTCTGGCTTGCCCCAGCGCCTTGTCGGCCTCACTCGGGCGACCCAGCCGCAGCTGCGCACGGGCAATGCCATACCAGACAGCTGGTTCGTGCGTGAAGCGCCGTTCACGTAGCTGGTGTTCAAATTCAGCAAGAGCATCCTGTGGCGCAAACTCCAGCGTGCGCAACTTGGCCCGCACCAGATAAAACTCGAGCGAGTCTCTGACCTGGCGGTAGTTGGTCCCGTGTGCACGCCCCTGCATATCGGAAATCCGCTCCGTGGTCAGCGGGTGTGTCCTCAGATAAACCGGCGCATTGTTTTCGTACAGCGCCGTCGACTTCTGCAGGCGTTCAAAAAAATCGGCCATACCGCGCGGGTCATAACCGGCTTTGGTCAGTGCCTGAAATCCAACCCGATCTGCTTCACGCTCAAAATCGCGGGAGTATCCCAATTGCGACTGAATATTAGCTGCGTCGATCGCCGCACTGGCGCCCTGAGCAATCTGGCCGGCCTGGCCAGAACGGACGGCCAGCAACATCAGTGCCAGACTGGCCAGCGATGTGATGGACTGGCTCTTTGCAGCCATGATGCCGCGCGCCAGGTGCTGTTGATTGACGTGCGAGATTTCGTGGGCCAGAACGCCGGCAAATTCGGATTCGGTCCGGGCAGCCAGCAACAACCCCGTATTAACCCCGACATAGCCCCCGAAGGTCGCAAAGGCGTTGATCTGACGATCTCTCAGCACGAAGAATGTAAAGCGACCCGTCGGGTTCGGGCTGGCGGAAACAAGCCGTTGACCCACCCGAGTGACATAGCCCGTAATTTCCGGGTCATCGATATAAGCGGGGTCACGCAAGCGGATTTCGTTATAGAAACCCTCACCCAGACGACGCTGCATCTGCGGGCTCAGCACATCCTGTGACGCATCTCCCAACTCGGGTAGCTCATGCGCCCCAACGGCAACACTCTGCATCGTCAGCAGCCCCATCAAGGCCCAGGCGAGCGTACGTCTTAACTTTTGCATGGTGTCATCATAACGCACAACCCACACAAGCCCCCTTAACGGAACTGCGCGCCAAATAGAAAAGACCCGCCAGATGGCGGGTCTTTTTACTGCGCAAACGACCCCGCGCCAGGCGCGGAATCAATCCGCATCAGGCACGTGCGATATTCGCAGCCTGCTTACCCTTCGGGCCATCGACCACGTCAAAGGAAACGCGTTCGCCTTCCTTCAGAGTCTTGAAACCATTCATGGTAATTGCGGAGAAATGGGCGAACAGATCTTCACCGCCGCC
>CAZRYZ010000033.1:0-13360 GCA_964604465.1 uncultured Dechloromonas sp.
GAGGCGATCAGGTAGGACTGCTTGATGAAGTCAAAGACGAAATCCTGTTGCCAGCCTTCATCCTTGAAACGCTTGTCCGAACGTTCGGGCGCCATGGTCGGCTCAGCCTCGACACCCATCATGCGCATGACCGAGTTCTGCCACAGAGAGAAGTAGTTGTGCACCATGCTCATCTGAGCCTGAGCCAGCTGATAGGGGTTCGATAGCAGGCGTGCAGAGAGATCCATAAAGGCCTTGGCAATGCCGACTTCTTCACCCGCTGTATTGACCCCTTTTTGGGCCTGGCGCTCCAGGAAGCTGCTGAGAACCCGGGAGGCACGTTGTGCGACCTCGGCATAGACATGAACAACTTCCGCGGGGTTCTTACCTTCCGAGGTCTCGGCCGGGTTCTGGGGCTGCGACATGGTGATCTCCGAAAACTTAACGCCAAAAAAAGCGCCCGCAGTGACTTTTGAGCTAAGCCCCTACAGGCACGAGGTTCTTAAGGCGTAGATTGCCTGTAAAGACCCGATCGCACAAGGGGTATGTCGACGACATCGCTGGTTTCGGGCGGTGTGGCGGGGTAGACTCGTGCCATGTCCGAACAGAAACCTCCAGTAAACCCCATTACCGAATATCTACCGCCACCCAGCGACGAGGTGCAGTATGAGTGTATTGGCGTCTGTATGGCGGACCCGGTGTCCGGGCTTTGCGAGGGCTGTGGCCGACCGCTGTATGAACCAGAACTCCCAGAAGACGCACCAGATCTCTAAACTGGGCCCTGCTTCGGGCCAGGTTTCTGGTCCTGTTTCCAGGTGCCATTCGTCTGGCCGGCAGGTATAATTACCGCGAACTTTGGCGCCTCTTCGGTCCCACATTCGGTTCCTCATCTACCCAGCTGGAAGCCTGCTCATGAACACTGAAAAAGCCCGTTTTAATATGGTCGAGCAACAGATTCGACCCTGGAATGTTCTGGATCCTAATGTGCTGGATCTCCTGTTTGAGGTGCGCCGGGAAGAGTTTGTACCGACCAGCTTCCGTTCTCTGGCCTTTGCCGATATCGAAATTCCTTTGAGCGCCTCGGCAGTGATGATGCCGCCGCGCATGGAAGCACGCATGCTGCAGGAGCTCGAACTCTCACCGGATGCGCGGGTTCTCGAGGTGGGCACTGGTTCCGGTTACATGACTGCGCTGCTGGCGTGCCAGGCCGCACACGTGACCAGTATGGAAATTGATCCGGCGCTTCAGGCGCAGGCGCAGGCCAATCTGAACGAGGCGGGGATCGAAAATGTCACACTCATCCTCGGCGATGGCCTCAAGGGGAATGAGCAGGGCGAGCCCTATGATGCGATCATCCTGACCGGCTCGGTACCGGTCATACCCGATGTGCTCCTGCACCAGCTCGCCTTAGGTGGACGCCTTATGGCCGTTGTGGGTTCGGGTGCGGTCATGGAGGTGGTCCGGATTCATTGCACCAGCCCCGGGACCTATTCGCGGGAAACCCTGTTTGAAACGCATGTACCGCCCCTTGAGAACTCGGCGCGTACGAATCGCTTTGACCTTTAAGTTATAAGAAATTCATCCCAATTGGTTGCCATCTATCGCAACCGATTGGGATGATTGCATTGATTTATTAGCGCAGGATCCTGCGCCAAACCTCACGGAGTCGTTCATGGAGAAGGATCTGCGCGCCGCTGCGCTGGAATATCACCGTTACCCCACGCACGGAAAGATTTCTGTCACGCCCACCAAGGGGCTAACGAATCAGCGGGATCTGGCGCTTGCCTATTCACCCGGCGTGGCATTTGCCTGTGAGGAAATCGAAGCTAATCCAGACGAAGCCGATACACTGACTGCACGTGGCAATCTCGTGGGTGTGGTCACGAACGGCACCGCGGTCCTCGGCCTTGGCAATATCGGCCCGCTTGCATCAAAGCCCGTTATGGAGGGCAAAGGTTGCCTGTTCAAGAAATTCGCCGGGATCGATGTCTTTGATATTGAACTGGCCGAGAATGACCCAGACAAACTGATCGAGATGATCGCTGCCCTGGAGCCAACGCTGGGCGGGATCAACCTCGAAGACATCAAGGCGCCGGAGTGTTTCTACATCGAGCGCGAGCTGAAGAAGCGGATGAAAATCCCCGTCTTCCACGATGACCAGCATGGTACGGCCATTATTTCTGCCTCGGCGCTGCTCAACGGCCTCAAGGTGATCAAGAAGAATATTGCCGATGTACGCGTAGTGGTATCGGGTGCCGGTGCGGCAGCGATTGCCTGTCTTGATCTATGGTGTGAAATTGGCGTCAAGCGCGAGAACATTACGGTTTGTGACTCCAAGGGCGTGATCTATGTGGGCCGTGAAGAGAACATGGAGCCGACCAAGGCCAAGTACGCGCAGAAGACCGAAGCCCGGACGCTAAAGGATGCCCTGGTGGGCGCCGATGTCTTCCTGGGGTTGTCAGCTGCGGGTGCGCTAAAAGCAGAATGGCTCCCAGCGATGAAGGAGAATCCGCTCATCTTCGCACTGGCCAACCCAACGCCAGAAATCATGCCGGAAGAAGCACGTAAAGTTCGTCCGGATGCCATCATTGCAACGGGCCGGTCGGATTACCCGAACCAGGTCAACAACGTCCTGTGTTTCCCCTTTATTTTCCGTGGTGCGCTGGATGTCGGGGCAACCACGATTACCGAAGAGATGAAGCTGGCATGCGTCTATGCGATAGCCGAACTAGCTGAAGTAGAAGTCTCTGATGAAGTGGCCATGGCCTATGCGGGACACAATCTGCAGTTTGGTCCCGAGTATCTGATACCCAAGCCTTTCGATCCACGCCTGATTACGCGGATTGCACCGGCAGTTGCCAAGGCGGCTGTCAGTTCCGGGGTGGCACGTCGGCCGATTGCCGACATGGATGCCTATATCGAGCGGCTGAAAGAGTTCGTCTATCACACGGGTATCGGGATGCGCGCCGTCTTTGTGGCCTGTAAGGAAGGTCAGCGTCAGCGCATCATTTTTGCCGAGGGTGAAGATGAGCGGGTGTTGCGCGCGACCCAGATCATTCTGGAAGAGCAACTGGCGACACCGATTCTGATCGGTCGCCCCGGAGTTGTCGAAAAGCGGTTGCAGCGTGCGGGTTTGAGGATCAAACCCGGTGTTGACTTCGAACTCGTCAATCCCGAGAATGATCCCCGCTATCGCGATTGCTGGACGGCGTATCACAAGCTCATGGCACGTCGCGGAGTGACCCCGGCCGTCGCTAAATCGGCCATGCGCCGTGATACCACCCTGATGGGCGCGATGCTCATGAAGCTGGGCTTTGCCGATGGCATGATCTGCGGTGTGATTGGCCAGTACAGTGATCACCTGCGTGTCGTGAGTGAAGTCATTGGAAAGCGCACGGGTGTTAATGTTTTTGCCGCCATGAATTACCTCATGCTGCCGGGTCGTTCATTGTTCATCGCCGATACGCATGTCAACGAAAATCCGGACGCGGAGCAGGTGGCCGAGATCGCCATGCTGGCGGCCGATGAGGTGAAACGCTTCGGGGTGCACCCTAAAGTAGCACTTTTATCTCACTCCAATTTCGGGTCCTCCTCTTCGGAATCGGCGATGAAGATGAGCCGTGCAGCGGCCCTATTGCCGGCCCTTTCCTCCGGTGAGATGGATGTTGATGGCGAGATGCATGGCGATTCGGCGCTGTCCGAAGAGATCCGTCTGAATGCTTATCCCGATTCGGCGCTCAAGGGGGAGGCTAACGTGCTGGTCATGCCAAATCTGGATGCGGCCAATATCTCCTATAACCTGATCAAGATGATCGGTGGATCGGGCGTGACCATCGGACCTATTCTGCTCGGCGCCGCGCATCCGGTTCATATCCTGACCTCCTCGTCGACAGTACGGCGTGTTGTGAATATGACGGCCATGGCGGTCATGGATGCACTGAAGGCAAAACGCTGATTGGCTTGCTGTCATGCAATAATCGGCATAGAGTAGACCCACCGCGGCTTGCTGCAATCTCATGCGGCAAGTTGTTACGCTTTAAAACTCCCAGGAGAAACTTGTGAAGAAAATTCTAGTTCTGGCTTCCGCCGCCGCAATCTCTGCCTCTGCCATGGCTGCCGCACCGGCGCCTACGGTCAAGTTCATCAGCACGCAGCAGATGGTGACGATGTGTAAAAACAAGGCCAGCGCACAGGATCAGAGCTACTGTGGTGGTTTCGGTCAGGGTGTCTATGATGGTTACCTGATGATGGTTAACCCGAAGAAGAAGGGTGCGCAGACGATCTGTATTCCTCAGGATGCAAAAGATCCGGCCATTGTGGATTCGTTCATCAAGTGGACTGAAGCCAACCCGAAATTCAATAACCGCCCTGCTGCTGAAGCCGTGCTGAACTTCCTGGATCAGCGCTATCCCTGCAAAAAATAATTCCGGAGCAATACGATGACTAAAACGCTGTTTGCCATCCCGCTGGCGGCTGCCCTGGTGGTTGGATGTTCGGGCATGAGCAATACGCAACAGAAGATGCTGTCCGGTGGCGCAATTGGCGCTGCGGCGGGCGCCGGCATTACCGCTATTGCTGGCGGCAACCCGATCTGGGGAGCTATCGGCGGCGCTGCGGTCGGTACGGCCGGCGGTTATCTGATGTCAAAGTAAGTGAAGAGCTTGCTCTAGAGAGGATTTAGAAATGAAAAAGACATTGTTGGTGGTTCCAGTAGTTGCCGCATTTCTGGCCGGTTGCTCGGGTATGAGTGATACGCAACAGCGCACCCTGTCAGGCGGTGCGATTGGTGCAGCTGCGGGCGCAGGTATTACGGCAATTGCAGGTGGCAACCCGATCTGGGGTGCTGTGGGGGGTGCTGCTGTAGGTGCGGTTGGCGGTTATGCCTATGATGCTTATGAGAAATCGAAGCAGAAGGAATATAACCAGGGCTATCAGGCCGGTAAGAAGGCAAACAGCACTAGCGGTAATTAAGTCCGTTAAGGTTTTGGGTTTGATCCAAAGAACAAAAGGCGCTTTAAGCGCCTTTTGTTCTTTGGCGTGAACGGTTTAGTCAAAGCCTGGGTTATCCCTTGCGGATTACCTGGCGGATATCGCGGACCGCACCGCGATCAGCGGATGTGGCAAACAGGGCATAAGCCTTAAGAGCTTGCGAAACAACCCGTTCGCGGTTGATGGGTTGCCAAGCCTTGTCGCCGCGAGCGCGCATGGCATCTTCCCGCTCCGCCAGTTCGTCGTCGGCTACGGCCAGATGAATGCGGCGGTTGGGGATGTCGATCTCGATAGTGTCGCCGGTCTCGACCAGGCCGATCAAGCCGCCGCTGGCGGCTTCCGGTGAGACGTGACCGATCGAAAGACCCGACGTGCCACCGGAGAACCGGCCATCCGTGAGCAGGGCACAGGCTTTGCCCAGACCGCGCGACTTTAGATATGAAGTCGGGTAGAGCATTTCCTGCATCCCCGGGCCGCCTTGCGGGCCTTCGTAGCGAATTACCACGACATCGTTCTCGACGACTTCGCCCGAAAGAATCCCCTCGACGGCGCTTTCCTGGCTCTCGTAGACGCGAGCCTTGCCGGTAAATTTGAGGATGGATTCATCCACCCCGGCGGTCTTTACGATGCAGCCATGGGTCGCCAGGTTGCCATACAGCACGGCAAGGCCACCATCCTGAGAATAGGCGTGTGCTCGGTCGCGGATACAGCCGTTGGCGCGGTCTGTGTCGAGATCGTCGTAGCGGCGATCCTGTGAAAATGCGGTTTGGGTGGGAATACCCCCGGGAGAAGCGCGAAAAAAGGTTGTCACCCGTTCATCATTGGTTCGGGTCACGTCGTAGTGATCGATGGCGTCTCCCAGTGTCTTGCTGTGGACGGTCGGTGAGTCACGTTGAATCAGGCCGGCGCGATCTAGTTCGGCAAGCAATCCTAAAATACCGCCAGCACGATGCACATCTTCGATGTGATATTTGTCGGTCATCGGGGCCACCTTGCACAGGCAGGGCACATGGCGCGAGATACGGTCGATATCTTGCATGGTGAAGTCGATCCCGGCTTCCTGGGCGGCAGCCAAGATGTGCAATACCGTGTTGGTCGAGCCACCCATGGCGACATCGAGCGTCATGGCGTTTTCAAATGCCTTTTTGTTGGCAATATTGCGCGGCAGTACCGAAGTGTCGTCCTGTTCATAGTAGCGCTTGCAGAGCTCGACAATCTGTTGACCCGCGCCAAGAAATAGTGACTTGCGGTCGGCGTGCGTGGCGACAATGGTACCGTTACCCGGTAGTGATAGACCCAGAGCTTCGGTCAGGCAGTTCATCGAGTTGGCGGTAAACATGCCCGAGCATGATCCACAGGTCGGACAGGCCGAGCGTTCCACGGCATCCACTTCTTCATCGGAACAGTGGCTATCGGCCGCTTTGACCATGGCATCTACCAGGTCGAGCGAAATGACTTTGCCGGCAATCTTGACCTTCCCCGCTTCCATGGGGCCCCCCGAGACAAAAATGGCCGGGATGTTGAGGCGCAGTGCGGCCATCAACATGCCCGGGGTGATCTTGTCGCAGTTCGAAATGCACACCAGCGCATCAGCGCAGTGCGCGTTCGCCATATACTCGACCGAGTCGGCAATCAGTTCGCGCGATGGGAGAGAGTAGAGCATCCCGCCGTGCCCCATGGCGATCCCGTCATCGACGGCGATGGTATTAAACTCTTTGGCGACGCCGCCGGCGGCTTCAATCTCGCGAGCCACAAGCTGACCCAGATCCTTCAGATGGACATGACCCGGAACGAATTGTGTAAAGGAGTTCACCACGGCGATGATCGGTTTACCAAAGTCGCCATCCTTCATGCCGGTGGCGCGCCAGAGGGAACGGGCACCGGCCATGTTGCGGCCATGGGTAGAGGTACGGGAACGATATTGCGGCATGACAGATCCTCGGAAACTGGGGGGCTTAGTCGGTGATTGACCTATAATTTCGCTATTCTATCGCTCCCGCAGGCATTCATGACCCCCTTGGTTCACCCCCAGTTCGATCCTGTTGCGATCAGCATTGGTCCCCTCTCTGTCCATTGGTACGGTCTGATGTATCTGTTGGCGTTTGTGCTCTTTGTAATCCTGGGGCGAATTCATGCCAGACAGTTACCAAATGCCGGGTGGACGAATCAGGCGATCGACGACTTGCTCTTTTATGGGGCGCTGGGTGTCGTACTGGGTGGACGGTTGGGTTATGTCCTGTTTTATAAGCCCGGTTACTACCTGGGAAATCCTCTTGAGGTTTTTGCACTATGGCAGGGTGGCATGTCCTTCCATGGCGGCCTGCTTGGGGTGCTCGTGGCCATGGGTTTTTATGGGCGCAAACACGGGCGTCGTTTCTTCGATGTGACTGATTTTATTGCACCCCTGGTGCCCCTGGGGCTTGCGGCTGGAAGACTCGGCAACTTCATCAACGGGGAACTGGTGGGGCGCATCACTGATGTGCCCTGGGCCATGGTTTTTCCGCGTACCGACTATTTCCCACGCCACCCCTCGCAGCTGTACCAGTTTGCGTGTGAAGGACTGCTGCTCTTCGCCTTGCTCTGGTGGTATGCCTCAAAGCCGCGCCCGCGCGCAGCCGTATCGGCGGTATTTCTCATGGGCTATGGCTTAGCCCGTTTTGTCGCCGAGTTTGGTCGCGAGCCGGATGACTTTCTCGGATTACTGTTTGGCAACCTGTCGATGGGGCAATGGTTGAGTTTGCCCATGATTCTTGCTGGCTTCGCGATGTATCGCTACAGCCAGCGTCCACAAGTTTAATTCTCAAGGAGTCCACATGACCCGTCCATTCAAAATTCTGGGTGTCCAACAAATCGCTATTGGCGGACCGTCCAAAGAGAAGTTACGCACCCTATGGGTCGATATGTTGGGGCTGGAGATCACCGGAAACTTTGTCTCGGAGCGTGAAAACGTCGATGAAGACATTACCGCAATGGGCAAAGGCCCGTTCAAAGTAGAAGTCGATCTGATGCAACCGCTGGACCCGGAAAAGAAGCCGGCCGTGCATACTACACCGCTCAATCACATCGGATTGTGGGTTGATAACCTGGCGGTCGCGGTGGAATGGTTGACCAACAATGGAGTTCGTTTTGCGCCGGGTGGTATCCGTAAGGGCGCCGCAGGTTACGATATTACTTTCATGCACCCGAAGGCCAACGATGAATTCCCGATTGCGGGTGAGGGGGTTCTGATCGAGTTGGTGCAGGCACCGCAGGAAGTCATTGATGCATTTGCCAAGCTGGCGGGTTAATTAGAACCAAAGACAACAAAAAAGCGGCCTAGGCCGCTTTTTTGTTGTCGCTAGGCTTGGATATCACTCAAACTCTATGATGATCTGATCCACCGACAGTGATTCGCCAGCGGTCGCCGAGATCTTCTTGACCTTACCGTCCTGCTCAGCTTTAAGGATGTTTTCCATCTTCATGGCTTCAATGACAGCCAGCTTTTCACCGGCCTTAACATCCTGACCCACGGAGACGGCCACTTCACGCAGCAGACCGGGCATCGGCGAGAGCAGGAACTTCGACATATCGGGTGCCTGTTTCTCGGGCATGAGCGCCAGTAGTTCAGCGGCGCGGGCGCGCAGTACTGTCAGGTCGGCCTGGGTGCCCCAGTGGAACAGGCGGTAGGCCAGCTTGTGGCGCTCAACCTGCATGGTGAATGGCTCACCGTTCACGGTGCCCGTAAACAATGACTCACCAAGCTTCCAGTCCGAACGGACCTTCAGGGTTTCGCCCTTGTAGACCACATCGTAACCGCCATCAGCGGGAATGATGGTGACCGCATGCTGTTCACCATTGCGAATGACCACCCAGTCATCACCGACCTGCAGCTCGTGGCCAGGTAACTGACCGCTAACCTTAGCCGCCCGGTCGATATAGCGACGATGCACAAAACCGGCAACCGACATCAGTAGTGCGGGATCGTCGTGTGGTACGTCGCTGGCGTTGAAACCCTTTGGGTACTCTTCGGCAATAAAAGCTGTGGTGAATTGGCCGGCCTGGAAGCGCGGGTGTTGCATGAGCGCCGCCTGGAAGGGGATGTTCGAAGAGATGCCGCGGATCACGAAGCTATTCAGTGCGTCTCGCATGCGCTCAATAGCCTGTTCGCGGGTTGCGCCGTGTACGATCAGTTTGGCGATCATCGAATCGTAGTACATCGAGATCTCACCGCCCTCGTATACGCCGGTATCGACACGCACCTGACCCGGCACTTCTTCTGGCGGGGCGAATTTCACCAGACGACCTGTCGACGGCAGGAAGCCGCGGAATGGGTCTTCAGCATTGATACGGCACTCCATCGCCCAGCCATTCAGCTGTACGTCCTCCTGTTTGAAGGAGAGCTTTTCGCCAGCAGCCACGCGGATCATCTGCTCAACCAGATCGAGACCGGTAATGAGTTCCGTGACCGGGTGTTCGACCTGCAGACGGGTGTTCATCTCGAGGAAATAGAACGATTTGTCCTTGCCGACCACGAATTCGACCGTGCCGGCCGATTGGTATTGCACCGCTTTGGCCAGTGCCACGGCCTGTTCACCCATGGCTTTACGGGTCGCTGGGTCGATGAAGGGTGATGGCGCTTCTTCAATCACCTTCTGGTGACGGCGCTGAATCGAGCAGTCGCGTTCGTTCAGGTACACCACGTTGCCGTGCGAGTCACCCAATACCTGGATTTCAATATGGCGTGGCTCCTCGACAAACTTTTCGATAAAGACACGGTCGTCACCAAAGGCATTCTTGGCTTCGTTCTTGCACGAGGCAAAACCTTCGTAGGCCTCCTTGTCGTCGAAAGCAACGCGCAGACCCTTGCCGCCACCACCGGCCGAGGCCTTGATCATGACGGGGTAACCGATCCCCTTGGCGATTTCCACGGCTTGTTCTGGCGTGTCGATCGGGTCGTTATAGCCGGGGATTGTGTTGACCTTGGCCTCGTTAGCCAGTTTCTTGGAAGCAATCTTATCGCCCATCGATTCGAGCGCGAAGACCTTCGGCCCAATGAAGACGATGCCGTTAGCTTCGAGCTTCTTGCCGAATTCGGCATTTTCAGAGAGGAAGCCATAGCCCGGGTGAACGGCTTCTGCCCCGGTTTCTTTGCAGGCCGCGATGATCTTGTCCATAACTAGGTAGGACTCTTTCGAGGCGGCCGGGCCGATACAGACGGCTTCATCGGCAAGCTCAACGTGTCGAGCTGACGCATCGGCTTCCGAATACACGGCAACGGTTTTGATGCCCATCTTACGGGCAGTCTTGATAACGCGACAGGCGATTTCGCCTCGGTTAGCGATCAGAATTTTCTTGAACATGAGAAAGCCTCAGTTTTCAGTAATTGGGTTGGCGATCAAAGTGGGATGTTGCCGTGCTTGCGCCACGGGTTCTGAACATCCTTATCCTTTAACATCGCCAGTGAGCGGCAGATGCGCTTGCGCGTCTCGTTTGGCATGATGACGTCATCGATAAAGCCACGGGCGCCTGCGACGAACGGGTTGGCAAACTTGGCTTTGTACTCGGCTTCGCGCTCGGCAAGCTTGGCAGGATCGTTCTTTTCTTCGCGGAAGATAATCTCTACAGCACCCTTCGGACCCATCACGGCAATTTCAGCTGATGGCCAGGCGAAGTTCACGTCGCCACGCAGATGCTTCGAGCTCATCACGTCGTAAGCACCACCATAGGCTTTACGGGTGATCACGGTGACTTTTGGTACGGTACATTCGGCATAGGCATAGAGCAGTTTGGCACCGTGCTTGATAATGCCACCGTACTCCTGGGAGGTACCCGGCATGAAGCCTGGCACGTCAACGAAGGTGACGACCGGAATATTGAACGCATCGCAGAAGCGCACGAACCGGGCGGCCTTGATCGAGGACTTGATGTCCAGGCAACCGGCCAGCACCAGCGGCTGGTTGGCGACGATACCCACGGTACGACCTTCCATACGACCAAAACCGATGATGATGTTTTTGGCGTAGTCGGGCTGGATTTCGAAGAAGTCGCAGTCATCAACGGTCTTGATGATCAGCTCCTTCATGTCGTAAGGCTGATTCGGGTTAGCCGGCACCAGGGTATCGAGCGAGAAGTCGAGTCGATCAGCGCTATCCAGGGTTGGCTGAACAGGCGGCTTCTCTTTGTTGCTCGACGGCAGGAAGTTGATAAAACGACGCAGCATCATCAGCGCTTCCACATCGTTTTCGAACGCGAGGTCAGCGACGCCTGACTTGCTGGTGTGGGTCACGGCACCGCCCAGCTCTTCCGCAGTTACTTCTTCGTGCGTCACCGTCTTCACGACTTCCGGGCCAGTGACGAACATGTAAGAGCTGTCCTTCACCATGAAGATGAAGTCAGTCATCGATGGCGAGTAGACGGCGCCACCGGCACATGGGCCCATGATCATCGAGATTTGCGGGATCACGCCGGAGGCCATGACATTCCGCTGGAAGACTTCAGCATAGCCACCGAGCGCAGCTACCCCTTCCTGAATACGGGCACCGCCCGAATCGTTGAGGCCGATCACTGGTGCGCCAACCTTCATAGCCTGATCCATGATCTTGCAGATCTTTTCGGCATGTGTTTCCGACAGCGAGCCACCCAGCACCGTAAAGTCCTGTGAGAACACAAAAACGAGTCGACCGTTGACGGTGCCATAGCCAGTGACCACACCATCACCCGGCATCGACTGCTTTTCCATGCCGAAGTCGGTGCAGCGATGTTCCTTGAACATGTCCCATTCTTCGAACGAGTCCGGGTCCAGGAACAGTTCGATACGTTCGCGGGCGCTTAGCTTGCCCTTGGCGTGTTGCGCATCGATGCGCTTCTGGCCGCCGCCCAGCCGCGCCTGATCGCGCTTCTGTTCGAGCTGATGGATGATGTCTTGCATAGTGGGACTCCTCAGGTGATATCTGGATTACGCGCCGGTATCGACGGTCGTTGGTGATGAATGTATAAAAGCGTCGAGCAACTGATGCGCTGCGGATGTAGGTGTCTGACGTGCCTGATCCACGGCTTCACGAATGGCGGGCAGATTCGCGAGCACAGTCGGATTGGCGTGGAATGCGCGTCGTAGCCCCGAATCAATCAGACTCCACATCCAGGCCTGGGCCTGATGGCGACGTCGCGCGTCGAACTCTCCGGTTGGGGAGAGGGTATCGCGATAGTTCTGGATAGCATCCCAGAACTTTTCGATACCATCGTGATGGAGTGCGCTGAGGGCAATGACGGGCGGCTGCCAATTCGGGCTGGTGGGGCGGAGGAGGCTGAGCGCATTTTTCCATTGCGCCGCCGTGACGGCCGCAGCACGGGGGTCGATATCCGCCTTATTGATGATGACCAGGTCGGCAATCTCGACGATGCCCTTTTTGATGGCCTGCAGGTCATCGCCAGCATTCGGCAGTTGGAGCAGACAGAAAATATCGACCATGCCGGCAACGGTCGTTTCTGATTGGCCGACCCCCACGGTTTCGATGATGATGACGTCGTAACCAGACGCCTCACACAGCAACATGGCCTCGCGGGTTTTTTCGGCAACGCCACCGAGCGAGCCCGAAGACGGACTGGGGCGGATGAAGGCCTCCTCCCGTGCCGCGAGTTGCTCCATGCGGGTTTTGTCGCCGAGGATCGAACCACCGGAAACGCTCGATGAGGGGTCAACCGCTAGTACAGCCAGCTTGTGACCCTGTTTGATGAGCCACATCCCGAGCGCTTCAATGAAGGTCGACTTGCCGGCACCGGGTACACCCGAAATGCCAATACGAATCGCATTCCCGGTTTTGGGCAAAAGCGCGTTCAGAACCTGTTGGGCACGAACCTGATGGTCGGCGCGCGTCGACTCAATCAGCGTAATGGCTTTGGCCAGTGCCCGACGTTCACCCGCGAGCACGCCTTTAACGAGCGCCTGATCGGCGTCGTTCAGTGTGGCTGTTGTCTCAGGTGTGAAGGACACGGGGGCGTTCATGCGCTGAAAGGCTTACTTGGCCTTGGCTTTACGGATTTCGGCCAGCACGGTACGGGCCGAGTCTTCAATCCGTGTGCCCGGGCCAAAGATGGCCTTGGCGCCTGCCTTGTAAAGGGTGTCATAGTCTTGCGCCGGAATCACCCCCCCCGCGAAAACGATGATGTCGTCCGAACCCTGATCCTGCAATGCCTTGACCAGCGTCGGCAGCAGCGTCTTGTGACCCGCCGCCAGTGACGACACGCCAATGGCGTGCACATCGTTTTCGATGGCCTGACGGGCGGCCTCTTCGGGTGTCTGGAATAGTGGCCCCATATCGATGTCGAAGCCAAGATCCGCGAAAGCCGTTGCGACTACCTTGGCACCACGGTCATGCCCATCCTGACCCAGCTTGGCAATCATGATGCGCGGACG
>CAZRYZ010000034.1:0-6805 GCA_964604465.1 uncultured Dechloromonas sp.
CGCGCTAAAACGGGTTTGCCGGTTGGCGTGGGTTTTGGTATCCGTGATGCCAGCACCGCCGAGCGCTTGGCCGGCATGGCCGATGCCGTGGTCGTGGGCAGCCGCCTGATTGATGCGATCAGCGAGGTACCCCAGCCACAAGCGCAGTCGGCATTGCTGGCTGTCATGAAGGATATCCGCGCCGGTGTTGATAAGGCCAGCGCCCGATAACGAACCAATGGATTTGATGAGGAGCACACGATGAACTGGGTGAACAAACTGCTACCCCCTAAGATCAAGCGTGCCGAAGGCCAGCGCAAGAGTGCCCTGCCCGAAGGCCTGTGGTGCAAGTGCCCCAACTGTGAAACGGTGCTCTACACGGCCGACCTGGATGCCAACATGCAGGTCTGCCCCAAGTGCGAACACCACCATCGTCTGAAGGCGCGTGCCCGTCTGGGTATGCTCATGGATGCCCATGGTCGGACAGAGATTGGTGCCGAAGTTCGCCCCACGGATGCCCTCAAGTTTGTTGATAGCCGTCCGTATCCGGTGCGGGTCGATGAGGCCCAGAAACAGACCAGCGAAACGGATTCGCTGGTGGTGATGCAGGGAACCATTGAAGCCGAGCCGGCTGTCGTTGCCTGTTTCGAATTTGAATTCATGGGCGGCTCCATGGGCTCGGTGCTGGGTGAGCGTTTCGTGCGGGGTGTTCGTGCCGCTATTGAAAACAAGTGTGGTTTCGTCTGTATCACCGCCTCGGGCGGCGCCCGTATGCAGGAAGGCCTATTCTCTCTAATGCAGATGGCCAAAACCACGGCCGCCATCTCCGAGCTGGCGCGTCATGGTTTGCCGTTCATTACCGTGCTGACCGATCCCACGATGGGAGGTGTCTCGGCCTCGTTTGCGTTTGTGGGGGATGTCGTGATCGCCGAACCCAATGCGCTGGTCGGATTCGCCGGGCCGCGCGTCATCGAGCAGACGGTGCGTGAAAAGTTGCCCGAGGGCTTCCAGCGCGCCGAGTTCCTGCTCGATAAAGGAGCCATCGACATGATTGTCCCGCGTAAGCAACTGCGCGATGAGCTCTCGTCACTCCTTCGCATCCTGCGCAAGGAACCTGTTTGTTCCTGAACCGCTGAGTCGGATCCCTCATGCCGCATTCCCCGGAAGGTCTGGCCGGTTGGCTCGACCTGATTGAACAGCGCCACCCCCGAGGTCAGGCCGGTGTCGAGCTGGGGCTAGAGCGTGTTGCCATTGTGGCGGCCGAGCTCGGCCAGGCACAGCGTATGGCCGATATCCCTGTCCTGACCGTGGCGGGCACCAATGGTAAAGGCTCGGTGGTGACCTATCTCTCCACTATTCTGGACCGGGCCGGCTACAAGGTCGGCACCTACACCAGTCCGCATCTGGTTCACTTTAATGAGCGGATTCGCCTCAATGGTGTGCCGAGCGATGATGCACGCATCGTGACTGCCTTCGAACGGGTCGAGGCGGCGCGGGCACAGACTGGTGAAACGCTAACCTATTTTGAATTTACGACGCTGGCCGCCATTGAAGTCTTTCTCGAGGCCGAAGTCGATGTCATGGTGCTCGAAGTGGGGCTCGGTGGCCGTCTGGATGCTGTCAATCTCTACGACCCCACCGTGTCTGTCCTTACCGGCATTGCCCTTGACCATCAGGATTTTCTGGGTGAGACCCGTGATGCGATTGCGCTCGAAAAGATCGGAATTGCCCGTCAGGGGCAACCGATCATCATTGCCGAACCGGACCTGCCGCTTGCCGCTCGTAAGCGTCTGGCCGAGATTGGTGCCATCGTTTACCTGATCGGTGAAGAATTCGGCTACGAACCGTTGCCG
The DNA here is from genome assembly GCA_964604465.1 of uncultured Dechloromonas sp. Lineage (GTDB taxonomy): Bacteria > Pseudomonadota > Gammaproteobacteria > Burkholderiales > Rhodocyclaceae > Fluviibacter. The sequence continues at coordinate 1,833 of CAZRYZ010000034.1, forward strand.
GGTGAGGAAGGTAAGCCCAGCATTCAGTGGCGATACTGGCTGCGCCAGCCCAATACCCCGGTCGAATCGATTCAGCGCCGGGGGGGGCTGGCTTACCCCGGGCTGCGCGGCAAAATCCAGCTGCGTAACGCGGCCGCCGCGATGACGGCCATTGACTGTCTGCAATCGCGCTTACCTGCGGCCATGGGGGCAATTCGCCGGGGGCTGCTCGAATCCGAGCTGGCGGGTCGGTTTCAGGTGATTCCCGGTCCGCCGGATCTGGTGCTGGACGTGGCGCATAACCCGGAAGCGGCCAAGGTGCTGGCGACCAATCTTGGGCAGCTGGCCTTTGCCCATACCCAGCATGGTGTGCTGGGCATGATGGCTGATAAGGACCTGGCCGGAGTGTTGCAGCCCCTGATCCGCCAGATCGGACGCTGGTACCTCACGCCGCTCGATAGCCCACGGGCGGCCAGCCCGGAAACGCTGCGCTCGGTCCTGGAAGGGCTGGGAGTTAAATCGGGGCAGATTGAGGTCCATGAAAATCCCGCATCGGCTTATGCTGCAGCACGAAAAACTGCTACCGAGAGTGATAGAATTGTGGCCTTCGGATCTTTCCTAACAGTTGCTGATGTCCTGAGGGACTTGGGTAGAACGGCATGAAGCCAGACACTCCGGATACAGATAGCCAACAGGCACTCAAACAAAGCGCACGTCGTCGTCTGATTGGTGCCGCTTTTTTTGTTGTGGTCGCTGCTGCCGTGTTGCCCATGGTCATGGACGCAACCCCGCCACCCCAGCTAAATGATTTCCGTATCGTCACTGCAGACAGCCGTGTCGCGGACGCCACAACACCGACCCCATTGCCACCCGTTACAGCCGATGCGGCGCCACCGGTGCAAAAGGAACCCATCGTTGATACGAAAGCTGCCGAAACCACTGCCAAGCCTGCAGAGGTGTCAGCGGTGCCTGCCACGGTGGCGCCGGTCGCCCCGTCACCGTCGCCAGTTGACGAAGCGGCCACCAAGCCGGCTCCGGCAGCGAAACCGGTTGAAAAGAAAGCAGATAAACCTGCCGATAAGTCGAGCGATAAGTCGACTGGAGAAAAAGCTGCGGATAAAAAGAGCACCAAGGACCAGTACTATGTCCAAGTCGGTGTCTTTGCCGATGCTGATAACGTCAAACAGGTACGTGCCAAGCTAAAAGCCCAGGGCATCCCCAGCTGGACAGAAGAGGCTACGGGCAATCTGTCAGGAAAGACCCGGGTCAAGGCGGGGCCTTTTACCAGTAAAGAAGCTGCCGACAAAGCGCTGGCCAAGATTACCAAAGCCGGTTTGAGTGGCATTGTTGCCAAGAAGTGACCCAGACCGTGCACCGTGAATCCGCGCAACGAATCCATGGTCAGCCTCCTCGAGTTATCAGCCACAGTGGTGACTTGCTTCCTTCGCTGCAGATCCCGGCATGACCCCGTTCGATTACGCCCTCATCGCGATTCTCGGCACTTCCGTGCTGCTCGGCGCATGGCGTGGGATGGTCAGCGAAGTGATGTCGCTAGCGGCTTGGGTCGTTGCTTTCCTGGTGGCGCGCGAGTGGGGCGAAATGGTGGGAGCGCAGCTGCTGTCTCCCTACCTTACGGTCGCTTTCTGGCAGACCGCTGGGGGCTGGGTGTTGCTTTTTATTGCCACATTGCTGGTCGTGTCGATTTTTCGTGCCTTGCTGCGCAAGACCATTCATGCCATCGGTCTCGGATTCTTCGATCGGACGCTCGGTATGGTTTTTGGTGCCGCTCGCGGCATCCTCATTATCCTGCTGCTGGTTTCCATCGGCGGCATGACCAAGTTACCCGAAGAACCTTGGTGGCAGCAGGCGCGTCTGGCGCCACTGGCCGAGCGGGGCGTATTCATGATTAAACCGTGGTTACCCGCTGATCTGGCCAAGCACATCGCTTTTGCCGATGCGCTCAGTCAACTTGCGCCACAGATTGCACCGCAGCTCATACCCGCGGTGCCCCCGAATTTTATTTCCAGGTAATCGAGACAAACCATGTGCGGGATTATCGGCGTCGTCGCCACCACTCCGGTCAACCAACTCCTCTATGACGGGCTCATGGTGCTACAGCACCGTGGTCAGGATGCGGCAGGGATCTCTACCTCTGAGGGGAGTACCTTTCACATGCACAAAGGCCCGGGTCTTGTGCGTGACGTATTCCGTACCCGCAACATGCGCGCGCTGCCCGGTAACTGGGGCATTGCCCATTGTCGCTACCCGACAGCGGGTTCGGCCTACAACTTTGCCGAAGCCCAGCCGTTTTATGTGAACTCGCCGTTCGGTCTGATGCTGGCGCATAACGGTAATCTGACGAATGCGGAAGAGCTGAAACAGCAACTCTTCAAACTTGACCTCCGTCATATTAATACCAACTCCGATTCCGAGGTGTTGCTCAACGTATTGGCGCACGAGCTACAGAAGGCCGCGCATGGCACCCAGCTCGATACCGAAGCCATCTTCAAGGCAGTTCGTGGCGTGCATCGACGCGTGCGCGGTGCTTATGCGGTCGTCGTTATGATTGCCGGATACGGTTTGTTAGCCTTCCGTGATCCGCACGGAATCCGTCCGCTGGTGCTTGGCAGACACCAGACCGTTGAAGGCGATGAGTGGATGCTGGCCTCCGAGTCGGTGGCACTCGATACCCTGGGTTTCGACTATGTTGATGACGTGGTGCCTGGCGAAGCAGTCTTTGTTGACCTGAACCGTCAGATGGTTCGTGAGCAATGTGCCGAACATCACGACCTATCGCCGTGCCTGTTTGAGTATGTCTACCTGGCGCGACCGGATTCGACCCTGGATGGCGTGTCGGTCTATGAGACCCGTCTGCGGATGGGTGAAGCCCTTGCCGCCAAAGTTCGTAAGATCATCGATCCGGCACAAATCGATGTGGTGATCCCGATTCCCGATTCCTCGCGACCGGCGGCTCTGCAGATGGCCCAGGCGCTGGGTATCCCGTTCCGTGAAGGCTTCGTTAAGAACCGCTATATTGGTCGTACCTTTATCATGCCGGGACAGTCGACCCGCAAGAAGTCGGTGCGTCAGAAGCTCAATACCGTGACCCAGGAGTTCGCCGGCAAGAACGTCATGCTGGTCGATGACTCCATCGTCCGTGGTACCACCAGCCATGAAATTGTGGAAATGGCCCGTGCCGCCGGTGCCCGCAAGGTCTACTTTGCCTCGGCTTCGCCGCCGGTGCGCTTCCCCAATGTGTATGGCATTGATATGCCGACCCGGAGCGAGCTGATCGCTACCGGACGGACCGATGCGCAGATCGCTGCGCTGATCGGCGCCGACGAGCTCGTGTATCAGGACCTCGATGCGCTGGAGTCATCGGTCCGCGAATGCAACCCCCGCATGAAGCGTTTTGATGCCTCGTGTTTTGATGGGTGTTACATCACCGGTGATGTCGATGAGGCCTACCTGGAGAATGTCGAAGCCGCCCGCCAGAAACCGGCCAAATCATCTGCCGGTGCCGATGACGACGACGAGGGCGGGAACGACGCCCAGCAGATCGAAATGTTTGTGCGTCGCCCGGGGCAGTAAGCATCATCATGAGCCAGAATAAGCACGACCGTTCCTCTTTGCCTGAGGGTTTGTCGACCGATACCTTGGCGGTTCGCGCCGGTATGGATCGGACGCAGCACCGTGAACACAGCGAAGCGATGTATCTGACCTCGAGCTTCGTCTTTGATAACGCCGCTCAGGCCGCCACACTCTTTTCCGGTGAGGAAGAGGGGAACGTCTACGCCCGTTTTACAAACCCCAGTGTCACGCTCTTTGAAGAGCGCCTGGCGGCCCTTGAAGGGGCGGAGGCCTGTATTGCAACCGCCAGTGGTATGGCGGCCATTACCGCCATGATCATGGCGAATCTCAGTGCGGGTGACCATATTGTTGCCTCCAAATCCCTGTTCGGCTCCACGATCCAGTTGCTGGGCAACATCCTGCCGCGCTTCGGTATCGAAACCACCTTCGTTTCGCTGACGGAACCGGCCGCATGGGCCGCGGCGGTGCGCCCCAATACGCGCCTGTTCTTCTGCGAGACGCCGTCCAATCCGCTTACCGAGATCGGTGATATCGCAGCGCTGGCCCAGATTACTCGTGCCAACAATATTCTGTTGGCAGTGGATAACTGTTTCTGTACCCCCATTCTGCAAAAGCCAATGGCGTTGGGAGCCGATATCGTGATCCACTCCGCAACCAAATACCTGGATGGTCAGGGTCGGGTGCTGGGTGGTGCTGTTTGTGCCGATAAAGCCATCGTCGAGAAAATCTTTGTTTTCCTGCGCACCACTGGTCCAACCCTCTCGGCCTTTAATGCCTGGGTAATCGGCAAGGGGTTGGAGACTCTCGGCATTCGTATGCGCGCCCAGTCAGCCTCGGCGCTGGAACTGGCGCAGTGGCTTGAAGCGCATCCCGGGGTGGAGCGTGTCTATTACCCGGGGCTGCCCTCGCACCCCCAGCATGAACTGGCGATGCGCCAGCAGAGCTCGGGCGGTGCCATTGTCAGTTTTGAAGTGAAGGGTGGTAAAGACGCCGCCTGGCGTGTGGTAGACTCCTGTCAGCTGTTGTCGATTACCGCCAATCTCGGGGATACCCGGACAACGCTCACGCATCCGGCCAGTACCACGCATGGTCGTATTACGCCGGAAGCCCGTGCCGCCGCAGGCATCAAGGAAAATCTGCTACGCATGGCTGTGGGCTTGGAGTCGGTGATCGATATCCGTAACGACCTGTCACGAGGCTTGCCCGCCTAGGATCTGTTGCTTTGATTCTCGGGAATGCTCTGTCGTCACAGCGCGTACCCGTTTTTTAGTTGATTGGCGCCCCGGCGCCGAGCCCATGAGGGCCATGACGATGTCTTTCGAACAATTTTCGTTGAGTGAATCGCGTCTCAAGGCGATCCAGGATGCCAACCCGTCAAGCGCGCCTGCGCCGGAAGCGACCCC
>CAZRYZ010000034.1:6905-13260 GCA_964604465.1 uncultured Dechloromonas sp.
CTCGACATCCTGATCGCCACGCCGGGTCGTCTGCTCGATCATCTCGGTCAGGGTTATGTCAATCTGGATGCCGTCAAACTGCTGGTTCTCGATGAGGTCGATCGGATGCTCGATATGGGCCAGGCTGCCGAGCTGGAACGCCTTTACCCGATGCTCCCCAAGACGCGTCAGACGGTTGTTCTGGCTAGCGCCTTAAGTGATGACATTCGCCAATTTGCCAATGCCTTGCTCTCGTATCCCGAAGAGATCGTGATTGATCGGGGTGATGATGTCACCTCGCGTATCCATCAACGCTTTATTGCTGTCGACCCGCATCGCAAACGCGAGCTCATGGCACAACTGTTCAAGGATGAAGCCTGGCCACGTTCGCTGGTCTTTGCCCGTACCAAGTTTGGTGCGGAAGGTCTTGCCCGCAAACTTGCCAAATCCGGTATCACGGCCTATGCGCTTCATGCGCACCGCGGGCAGCAGCCACGTGGTCGTGCGCTCGACGAATTCCAGGCCAATCAGCTCAGTGCTCTCGTGACGACGGATATGGCCGTTCGTGGCTTCGACATGGATGGCATCCAGCGGGTTGTGCACTTTGATCTGCCCGGTGTGCCAGATGATTACCCGGCGCGCTTGAATCGCACACTTAATGGTGAAGAAGGCCGTGTTGGAGACACCATTGCCTTTGTGACGCATGATGATGCGGTGTTACTGAAATCGATCGAACGACTTCTCGGTGCCCCGATTCAACCGGAAATTATTCCCGGGTTTGAGCCTATGTCGCCCGAGGCTCTGGCCGAATACCAGGCAGAACAGGCCGCCAAGTTTGCCGCCGACCCGCGGAATGCCCGCAATCAGTCTGCCGAAGGCGCTGAGGGCGGCGAGGGGGCTGAAGGACCTGAAGGTGCTTCGGACGAGGGTGATTTTGATGACGCGGATGGCGACGCCCAGCCCGTCGAGCTCGATGAAGACGCCAAAGCCCGTAGGGAAGGGGAAGCCTGGCTTTATGCCCGCCAGCAGGCTAACCAGCGTCCACCACGGGGTCGCAAACCCCGTGATCCGGATGCGCAACCGTTCTTCCCGGATGATCGTGACCCGTGGGAAACGCTGCCTGAAGACAAGTTTTACATTCTCGACGCCATGATGAACGGCAACAGCCTGGCGCCGGGTGAAACCGATCCACTGACCGCGTTGCAATACATTGACGACGATGAAGCCTGGGAAGACGACGATCGTCAGCCGCGTGGCGCTAATGCCCATGTGCGCGACATCGTGGCCGAATTCCGCCGTGAAGCGCGTGAAGATCGTAACCTGCACCGTGAACTGGCCGGCATGCCGGCGCTCAAGAGCCTCCGTAAAAATCATCGTGGCAAAAAGGGCTACGCCAAAGGGCAGGGCAAACCGGGTGGGTCTAAATCGCCTCGTTACAGTCAGGGTGCTGTCCAAGGCGGTTCGCCGGGCGGCAAGAGCCAGAGTCAACGCAGTAGCGGCCCGCGCCATCCGCGTAGCGAGGGTCCAAGCGGCACCAAAACGGGGGGCGCCAAGCCTTTCCGCAGCCGGTCTGGGGGTCCGCGACGTCCTCGCACACCCAGGCCCGAGTCAACTTGATCTCAAGCTGATAGAATCACGCCTGAAAATTTAAAAGGGTCTGTGGCAGAGCGGTTGAATGCACCGGTCTTGAAAACCGGCGTGGGGAAACCCATCGTGAGTTCGAATCTCACCGGACCCGCCAAATCAATAGATCAAGCCTCTGCGCCCCGCAGGGGCTTTTTCTTTTTGGGTAGCGCTTAGTCGTGGCGGTGGTCTGCTGAACTTGTTAGGATAGAGCCAAGATGTTTTAGTTCCTAATTTCTGATTGCATACCATGTCCAAAGTCAAAGCCTACGGTGCTCAAACCGCCACCAGCCCTCTCGCAATGCTTGATGTCGAGCGCCGTGACCTGGGCCCCGATGACGTTCAGATTGATATTCTCTACTGTGGTGTTTGCCATTCCGATCTGCATACCGCCCGTAATGAATGGAAGAACACCATTTACCCGTCGGTGCCGGGCCATGAGATCGTTGGCCGTATCACGGCCGTGGGTGACAAGGTCAGCAAGTTCAAAGTCGGTGACCTGGCGGGCGTGGGTTGCATGGTGGATAGTTGTGGCCACTGCCACCCATGCCAAGAAGGCGATGAGCAGTATTGTGAATCGGGCTTTACCGGGACTTATAACGGGCCTGTCTTCGGGGGTGAGAACACCTTCGGCGGATATTCACAGCGTATCGTCGTCAAAGAATCCTTTGTCTTGCGTGTCAGCCACGACGAGAAGCAACTGGCAGCGGTCGCCCCGTTGCTGTGTGCCGGTATCACGACCTATTCACCGCTTAAGCACTGGGGCGTGGGTCCGGGTAAAAAGGTCGGCATAGTCGGTCTGGGCGGTCTAGGCCATATGGCCGTCAAGATTGCTCATGCCATGGGCGCGCACGTGGTGCTCTTTACCACCTCGCAAAGCAAGGTGGCGGATGCCAAGCGCCTCGGCGCCGATGAGGTCTGTATCTCCACTGATCCGGAGCAGATGTCCCGTTACGCCAACCAACTCGATTTCATCCTGAATACTGTGGCTGCCCCGCATAAGCTGGACCCGTATCTGCAGCTGCTGAAGAAAGATGCGACCATGGTTCTTGTCGGGGCTCCCGCTGAACCGCACCCCCCGATGGAAGTGTTTAATCTGATCTTCAAGCGCCGCAACGTGGCGGGCTCGCTCATTGGCGGCATTGCTGAAACTCAGGAGATGCTCGATTTCTGTGCGCAACATGGCATTGTGTCGGATATCGAAATGATCCCCATGGATTACATTAACGAGGCCTACGAACGCATGTTAAAAAGCGATGTGAAATACCGCTTTGTGATCGATCTCGATTCATTGAAATAACCAATCTATCCCCGACAGGTAGAGGAGACCCTTATGTACCGTGCCCTACAGATCAATAAAGATGATGCCGGCTATCGCTGTGAACTGAAGGCGCTTGACGAATCTGCGCTTCCTGAGGGTGATGTCTTGGTGGATGTGGCCTGGAGTACACTCAACTACAAAGATGGTCTGGCCATCACCGGCAAAGGCCCGGTGGTTCGCAGGTTTCCGCTGACACCCGGCATCGATATGGCGGGTACGGTATTGGAAAGTGCCCATCCCTGCTGGAAGGTTGGCGATAAAGTCATTCTTAACGGTTGGGGCGTGGGTGAAACGCATAGCGGTTGTCTGGCGCAGAAAGCGCGCCTGAATGGAAACTGGTTAGTTCCGCTGCCGCCCACGTTTACCGAACGTCAGGCCATGGCCATTGGCACAGCGGGTTACACCGCCATGCTCTGTGTCATGGCACTGGAAAAGCATGGCATCAAACCGGCCGATGGTGAAATCCTGGTCACCGGGGCGAATGGCGGCGTTGGTAGTGTCGCCATCATGCTGCTGGCCAAGCTGGGCTATACCGTGATTGCATCAACGGGCCGCCCGGAAGAGGAACCGCATCTCAAGGCATTGGGTGCGGCCGGGATCATCGACCGCAAGGAACTCTCCGAGCCGGGCAAGCCGCTGGGTAAAGAGCGTTGGGCCGGGGTGGTCGATTCGGTCGGCAGCACCACGCTGGCCAACGCCTGCGCTACGACCAAATACAACGGGGCGGTCGCTGCCTGTGGTTTGGCCGGTGGAGCAGACTTTCCATCGACCGTGATGCCGTTCATTCTGCGCGGCATTACTCTGTACGGCATCGATAGCGTCATGGCGCCATCCGAACGCCGGATGGAAGCCTGGCAGCGCCTGTCACGGGATCTGGATATCGCAAAGCTTGAAGCCAATACCACCGAGATCGGTCTGGCTGAGGCGATGGATGTTGGTACCAAGCTCCTCGAAGGCAAGGTTCGTGGGCGCGTGGTCGTGGATGTTAATCGCTGATGCTTCATTTAACGGATATCGACCTGGAGCAAGATCCAGAAGCCGCCCACTACCTCAAAACTGAGGTCGTTCAGGTGGTCTTTGCTTTAGCGCAGGGTGAACTGATTAGCCTTGAAGGCCCAAACCAGTATCAGGTTGGTGATGCCATTATTACCGGCTGCACGGGTGATCGCTGGAGCGTCGACCGGCATCGCTTTGATGCCAAGTACCAGGCCGTGGCCCCCACGCAAGATGGCCAGGACGGGGCCTACACCGCCAAGCCGGTGCCGGTTCTGGCCAAACAGATCAACGAGCCCTTTACCGCCGCGCGGTCGGCAGGGCGGGATGTTCTCAAGGGTGAGGCCGGCGACTGGCTTATGCAGTACGGGCCGGGAGATTTCGGGGTGTGTGGTAAAAACCGCTTCGAACGCGTTTACAAACGCGCCGATTAAACCACTGCAGGTAAGCTAGGGCGTCGGTTCGACGAAGTCGATCGGCGCTGTCGCATCTGCCCAGCAATTAGGCGTTTCATACAGTCGCACGCGCTCCAGCTTCAGGTTATTGCCGTAGGCATGCGTGTAGTGGGGCTCCAGCGTGCGAAACGCCAGCGTCGCCAGATTCTCAGCCGTCGGCACGACTTCCAGGATCACGGTTTTGTGATCCGGCAGCTTTTCGAGCAGCAGTACGATCTCGGTGTCCTTTTCGTACACCAGGAACGCGTGATCCCATTTGTCGACCAGTTCGCGCAGGGCGATCGTCTTGATATCCCCGAAATCCATCACCATGCCATTAGCCGGGTCGCCCGCTTTTTCAATGACATCGCCCGACAGGGTAATTTCCAAGGCATAGCGATGCCCGTGCAGGTGACGGCACTGGCTGCGGTGATCGGGGATACGGTGGCCGGCATCAAATTCCAGCCGGCGAGTAATGCGCATGAGTTCTGGCAAATTCCGGTGTAAATCAAGGGCGTGATTGTATCATTGCAGCATGAGCACTCCTAAGCCTGAGAACACGAACCAGCCCACGGCCACCCCCGACAGCGGCGCCCCTGTGCGCTGGCTCACCTTTAGCGACCACGATCCGGATTTCCTGAATCTGCGCTATGTGTACCCGGTGCTCTCGCGCCGGATGCAAGGTATCTCGATTGGCATCAACCTCAACACGAACAATGCCTGCAACTGGGCTTGTGCCTACTGCCAGGTACCGGGGCTGCACCGAGGGGATGCGCCTGAGGTCAACTTGGCGCTTCTCGAGGCCGAGCTCAAGGGTCTGCTGGATAACCCGGGCCTCAGCCCCATGATTCCGCCGGAAACGCCGGCGCCCATGCGTCAGATCCGTGACATTGCCTTTTCGGGCAATGGTGAGCCTACCAGTTCACCCCAGTTTATCGAGGCGGTCGAGATCGCCCGCCGCCAGCGTGACGCCCACGGTCTGCAGATCCCGCTGGTGCTTATTACCAATGGCAGCCTGATGCTGCGCCCCGAGGTGCAAACCGGCATCAAGGCACTGGCTGAAGCGGGTGGGGTTGTCTGGTTTAAGGTGGACCGCCTGCTGCCCGAATCGATGAAACGCATTAATGGGATCAGCTACAAACCCGAACAGATCCAGCACCGGCTGGATATCGCCTGCAGTCTGGCACCAGTCTGGCTACAAACCTGCTGGCTGGCCTGGGATGGTGAGGCGCCGGGGGCGGAAGACGAAGCCGCCTACCTGGACTTCGTTCAGCACAATGCTCACCAGATTCAGGGCGTTCACCTCTATGGCTTGGCGCGCCCCTCCTTGCAACCCGAGGCGCCGCATCTACAGGCACTGAATGCTCAAACCATGAACGACTGGGCAGAGCGCATCCGGGCAACCGGCGTCAGAGTTCAAGTCAGCCTTTAAGCGTTTTGATTAAGTTTTCATAACGTGAAGCATCCGCTTCACGCAGCGCCTTTCCTGCTCGAGTATCATCACCCCGGATGTCCGTCACGTTTAAACCTTCGATATGAACAAGGTGAAGAAGGGCGCTAATTGCAGGGGGGAGTTTGCGGCCGGACTCATAACGGGAACCGCCGCTCTGTGATACACCCACCGGCGCCCAGAACTCGGATTGCGTCAGTCCTAATTGATTACGGAGCTCTTTTGGGGAAACCGTCAGCATGGCCTTTAGGGTCGCCACTTTGCCTGAGGCACCCCCCGGTTTTGAGAAACGCTTCTTATTTGGCGTATTCATGATTTGTCTCCTACATACCCCCAATGTAGTCAGACATTGACCAATGTCAAATATTTATGCACTTTCATGGTGCAATGCCGCATGCATATCTGGATACAAGGGCAATAGCAAAGGGCTTGGCAAGCCGCCAAGGGTAGGGCTTCGCACCAAAACTAGGCTATAATTTGCACCCGTTTTGTTCACTTCCGATAAGACTTACTGATGGCTCTCATCGTTCAGAAATACGGCGGCACATCGGTCGC
>CAZRYZ010000035.1:0-13107 GCA_964604465.1 uncultured Dechloromonas sp.
GGGTGTTGACGGGATAACTGGCGAGTTCGGTGCCATCTTTGGCACGGATCTGTAGGGTGCCTTTGCCCGCCTCACAATCGCTGGCATGGGTGAGGGCGGTCACGTCCTCGTCGCCCACGCGCATGGGGATGCTGATGCTGTAGTTGATGCCAAAGTGTTTGATGTTGACATCCTTGGCCTGGTAACTGAATTTTCCATCGTTGATATTGCTGCCGACACTGGCGCATCCGCTCAGAAGCAGCAAGCCAAGCAATATGGGTAGTGGTCGTGTGTGCAGACGTTTCATGATGCCTCAGTAGAGAATGCCCGCTTCTAGCATGATACGCGCCTGGCTGTTGGCGTTGCCATTGAGGCCGAAGGCATTTCCAGGGGTGGCGTTCAAGGCTCGGACATAGGAGCCCTCAAGCCGTGTGAAGAAGGCACCGCGTTGCCATGTCGGGGTGAGGGTGGCGCTCCAAGCCGCGCTGTTAGGGCCATACATGAGGTTGTTTGTACTGACGCCGCTATTGCCCCAGCTATCCAAATACTCCAGACGCAGGGGCAGGCTAATATTCTGCTTGGCGACCTTGCCGTTTTCTATGGGGTTGAACCGGTACGTGCCCATAAACGCAGCGCCACGGGTACCCGAGCTTCCCATGATGCCTACTTCAGGCGCGGCCGGTACCAGGGTCATCTGCACATAGGGCGTCAGAGACCAGTGGGGGCTGTTGTAGGCATAGTTCAGCGTGGTGATTTGCGAGTTGTCCTGCATCAGCGGTGAGGACATGGTGTTGATGTTGTTGCTGGTTACCGCACCGGTCCAGCTGGCATTGATGCCATGCCGTTCATTGATGGGGACGGTCACTTGCCCGCTCACCCAGTTGTAGGTATTGGAATAGGGGCCGTCAGTCCACGCCAGATTCGCACTAAACGCATCGCCAGTGTAATTGAGCTGCATGCCCCGTGTGACGACGTTGGTCTGGGTCCAGAGCAGACCACGCTGAATATTGATGTTCTGGTAGGTAAAGGTATTCTCACCGCCGCCAATGGCGAAGATCTTGCCGATGTTCAGCTCCCATTCATTACTGGGGGCGAGGGTGATCCAGCCTACGGGCAACCAGCCATAGGTGCCATCGGTCTGGGTATAGGCACGCGTGTAGTTGCCAGCCAGTGCTGGTTGTGAAAACGCACCGCCCATGGCAAAGAGTTGGAAGAATCCGTTGGTCTTCTGCACAATAAACTGGGCATTCGAGACGTCACCGAAAGCCTTGGGGCTCTGATTGCTGGTATTGCTCTGATCTGTCGCCAGACCCGTCAGGGCCACGTAGGCCTGCCAATCACCCACGGTGTCATTGCTGTAGCTGAGTTCCTGGCCGGCAAAATTAAGCGTGGGGCCCAGACTCATGGCGGGTGAAATGCTGAGTTCGAGTTCGTTACTTGCCCATACGGTTGATACCGAGGCGAGGACACAAAGGCTGCCAATGACGAAATGAAAGAGGCGGAGCGCAAATGGTTTCAATGTGCGGCGCATGAGGTAATGATAGCAGTGGGAACCAATGGGTAATAGAATAAACCCTTGAGACATCTAAGGGGTTGGTGTGATTTTTCCGCGTGTTCCGAATATTCAGGGCTTGCTGGCGTTTGAGGCGCTGGCACGCCATCGCAATGTGACCCAAGTTGCGGAAGAGTTGTTTATTACACCCAGTGCGGTGAGTCACCGGATCCGTCAGATCGAAGAACACCTTAAATTCAAGCTCTTTGTCCGTAAGGATTTCAGCCTGACGCCAGAGGGAGAGGCCTATCTCAAGCGGGTGCGTGAGGCACTCACTATTCTGCAGATGACCGAGCCATTGGGGCCCGCGGGCCAGCGCACCATTTTGCGCCTGGGGGTGACGCCCACCTTTGCTCGTCAGATGCTGATGCCGCGGCTTTCGATGTTCCGGTACGCCTATCCAGAAATTGATCTGGTATTGCAGGTATCCATCCCCCTCTTCAATGTGGTCTCACAGGAGACCGATCTCGAGGTTCGTTTTGGTCCGAGTACGTTCCCGGATCGCGAATCGGTCCACCTGATGTCCGATTACGCCACGCCGGCCTGTAGCCCGAACTATCTGAATGAGGTCGGTGGCCTGGCCGGCTTCGATCAGGACGAGATTGTGAGCCGGGCGCTACTCATTCACAGTGAGCTCGAGCCCTGGGAGACCTGGTTTGACCACTGCAAACTGGATAACCAGCGCCTGAAGACCACGGCCAAGTTTAACGATCTAGGGCTGCTCTATGATGCGGCCGCGGCCGGTCTTGGCGTGTGTCTGGCCCGAACCCGTCTGGGGGCGGCCTGGTTCGAGAGTGGTCGTTTGATCCGGTTGTCGGAGCAGGCGATTCCTGCGCCGAACCATCACTATTTATGCTGGAAGCCGGGGGTGGCGGAGCGCTGGGAGTGCGCCGCTTTTATCGAGTGGTTTACGGCGGAAATGCGGGAATTTGCGGAATAGTCGACTGCTGAATCATTTTCAGCGACTGACACAATATCTTTCAGCATAATTTGCCGCGGGTTTCCCTATAATGGGGTTGCGCTGTTGCCCACCCATTCGAATGCTGACCCATGAAGCCAAAGACACCCCGACAGGATGCAGAGAAACCGCTCGTTGACGATATCCGCCTGCTTGGACGTGTTCTGGGCGATGTGATCCGCACCCAGGAGGGAGAAGCGGTTTTTGATCTGGTCGAAGCCATTCGCAAGTTGTCGGTGGCCTTTCGTCGTGATGCCGACCATGCGGCGGATAAGACGTTAAAGAAACTCCTCAAGCAGTTGAGTGATGAAGATTCGGTGCGTGTCATCCGGGCGTTTACCTACTTCAGCCATCTGGCCAATCTGGCCGAAGACCGGCATTACATTCGTCGACGCGCCGTTTATGTTCGTGCCGGCAAGTTGCAGCCTGGCAGTATTGATGCGGCCATGGCGCGGCTGCATGAGCATGGGATGAGTTCGCGGGTGATTGCCCAGACTTTGTCCCGGGCGCATGTCTCCCCCGTACTGACGGCTCACCCGACCGAAGTGCAGCGCAAGAGTATTCTCGATGCCGAGCGGGATATTGCCCAGCTATTGGCTGAACGGGATGAGCTCCGTCAGGAACTGGGCACTTTGAAGAAGCCGCACCCCCTAGTCGAGCGGCGAATGGCGCTGAATGAACAACAGATTCGGGCCCGCGTCACGCAGCTCTGGCAAACTCGCTTGCTGCGTTTTACCAAGCTGACGGTGCGGGATGAAATCGAAAATGCGCTGAGTTATTACGAAACGACTTTCCTGCGTGAAATCCCCAAGTTGTATGCCAATCTGGAGGCGGATCTGCCGGGTAAGCCGGTGGCGAGTTTTTTCCGGATGGGGCAGTGGATCGGAGGGGATCGTGATGGCAACCCCAATGTGACGGCTCAGACCCTTAGCTATGCTATGCGCCGGCAATGTGAGGTTGCACTAAAGCATTATCTCACCGAGGTGAAGGCTCTAGGGCGTGAGCTCTCGCAATCATCGATGCTGACGCACTTTACCCCCGAGGTCGAGGCGTTGGCTGAAGCCTCATCGGATACCAGTGCGCATCGTCGTGATGAGATCTATCGTCGGGCGTTGCGTCATATTCATGATCGGCTTTCGGTGACCGCAGGTTCGGGTGATATGCCTAATACGAATTCTTCGGTGATGCCATACGCATCAGCGGCCGATCTGAAGGCGGATCTGGCTGCCATTGAAGCCTGTCTGATCACACAGGGTGCCGAGGCGCTGGCGCAACAACGATTGCACCCGCTGATCCGCGCGGTCGATGTGTTCGGGTTTCATCTGGCGACGGTGGACTTACGTCAGAGTTCCGACCAGCACGAGGCCGTCGTGGCTGAGCTCTTTGCGGCCTCCGGGGTCTGCGCCAACTATCTGAAGCTCGAGGAATCAGAACGTCAGGCCGTGTTGATGTCGGCGCTCAATGATTTGCGCCCCCTGCGGGTCCCTACCCACGATTACTCGACCCTGTTCAAGGATGAACTGGCGATTTTCGAGATGGCACGTGAGGTGATCAACCGCTATGGTCGTTTGGCGATCCGTCACTACATTATCAGTCATACCGAAACGGTGAGCGATCTACTGGAGGTGCTGCTGCTCTTCAAGGAAGTCGGGCTACTACGCGGGACGCTCACCACGGGTACGGTGGATGTGATTGTGGTGCCCTTGTTCGAAACCATTGCCGATCTGCGAAATGCCGCGCCCATTATGGGTGACTTCCATGCGCTCGAGGGTGTTGCCCGTCTGATCCAGCGCTCCGGCGGAGAGCAGGACATCATGTTGGGTTACAGTGACAGCAATAAGGACGGCGGTATCTTTACCAGCAACTGGGAGCTCTATCGGGCTGAGATTGCTCTGGCCGATCTGTTCGAGCAGCTAGCCAATAGCCATGACATCCAGCTGCGTCTTTTCCACGGACGGGGCGGCACGGTTGGTCGTGGTGGTGGCCCGAGCTATGAGGCCATTCTGGCGCAACCACCGGGTACCGTGCGCGGTCAGATTCGTCTGACAGAGCAGGGCGAGATTATTGCTTCGAAGTATGCCAATCCGGAGATTGGTCGCCGGAACCTGGAAACCTTAGTGGCCGCAACGCTGGAAGCGACGCTGCTCAAGCCAACCAAGACAGCGCCACAGACCTTCCTGGATGTGGCCGCGCGCCTGTCTGAAGATAGTACGGCGGCCTATCGGGCGCTGGTGTATGAGACCCCGGGATTTGTGGATTATTTCTTTGCGGCAACGCCGTTGAAAGAACTGGCACAGCTGAATATCGGTTCTCGGCCGGCCTCACGCAAGGCGCTGAACAAGATTGAAGATCTGCGCGCCATACCCTGGGGCTTTAGCTGGGGGCAGAGCCGCTTGACGCTACCGGGCTGGTTCGGTTTTGGGTCGGCCGTGATGCACTATCTGGAAGAGGGGTCAGCCAAGGAACGCAAGGCGCGGCTTGCGCTGCTACAGCGGATGAACCGCGAATGGCCGTTCTTCCGGACCTTGCTCTCCAATATCGACATGGTGCTGGCCAAGAGCGACCTGGCCTTGGGCTCGCGTTATGCTGAGCTGGTGAGTGATAAACGTCTGCGTAATCGTATCTTCGCTGCGATTGAGGCGGAGTGGCAGCGTACGGTGGAGTCTCTGGGGATGATCACTGGTGACCGTCAGCGTCTGGCAGCGAACCCGGGTCTAGCCCGGTCAATCCGCCATCGCTTCCCTTATATTGATCCGCTACATCACCTGCAACTCGAATTGATTCGTCGCTACCGTTTGGGACAGGCCGGTGAGAAGGTGCAGCGCGGCATTCACCTCAGCATCAACGGGATTGCCTCGGCACTCAGAAATACCGGTTAATTGCTGTGCTGCAGTAGACGCATGAATTTTGCTCAGGCAGGCACGAAAAGGATTCATTCCGGTGCCCCTGTTTCATTCCTATAATGGGCTTCTGTTACCTAGGGATCCGGGCTATGAATGCCACGCATGAGCAGTTGATCGGAACGCTACAGCGCCTGTTGCCGCAAGGCGCATTGCTCTGGCAAAAGGAAGACACAGCGCCCTACGAGTGTGATGGTCTGGCTGCGTACCGGACCTTGCCGGTGGCTGTGGCTCTGCCAGAAAACGAAACGCAGGTACAGGCTGTCCTTAAAGCCTGTTTAGCCGCTGGCGTGCCGGTGGTGCCCCGGGGCGCCGGCACCGGCCTCTCGGGGGGTGCCATGCCGATGGCTGAGGGGATTGTGCTGTCGACGGCACGGCTCAACAAGATTCTCGATATCGATCCGCTCAGTCGTCGTGCCATTCTGCAACCGGGTGTGCGTAATCTGGCCATTTCCGATGCTGCCGCCCCTTATGATCTGTACTACGCTCCCGATCCCTCGAGTCAGATCGCCTGTTCGATTGGCGGCAACGTGGCCGAAAACTCCGGTGGGGTGCATTGTCTTAAATATGGTCTGACCGTGAACAACGTGATCAAGGTCCGTGCTGTGCTGATGGACGGCGAGATTGTCGAGTTCGGGACCGAAGCCCTGGATGCCCCCGGTCTTGATCTCCTGGGCGTGATAATTGGCAGCGAAGGCATGCTGGCCGTGGTGACCGAAGTCACCGTACGATTGATTCCGAAGCCGCCGGTCGCGCGCGTGATCATGGCCAGCTTTGATGACATGACCAAAGCCGGCAATGCCGTGGCTGATGTGATTGCGGCGGGTCTAATTCCGGCAGGGCTGGAGATGATGGACAAACCGGCGACGCGTGCTGTCGAAGAGTTTGTGCATGCCGGTTACGACCTCGATGCCGAAGCAATTCTGCTTTGCGAATCAGACGGTACCGCCGAAGAGGTAGAGGAAGAGATTGCCCGCATGAGTGACGTGCTGCGTCAGTCGGGTGCGACGCGCATCCAGGTTTCCGAGAGCGAGGCTGAGCGGATGCGCTTCTGGAGTGGGCGCAAGAATGCGTTTCCGGCGGCAGGTCGTATCTCGCCGGATTACTACTGCATGGATGGAACCATTCCCAAGAAGCACATCGCCACACTACTCAACCAGATCAAAGAGATGGAAGGGCGCTTTGGTTTGCGTTGTATGAATGTGTTTCATGCCGGTGACGGCAACATGCATCCGCTCATCCTGTTTGATGGTTCGGATCAGGATCAGTGGCACCGTGCGGAAGCCTTCGGGAACGAGATCCTGGAAGCCTGTGTGGCGCTTGGCGGCACTGTTACCGGGGAGCACGGCGTGGGCATCGAAAAGATCAATACGATGTGCGTACAGTTCGACGAGAAGGAGCGCGATGCCTTCTTCGGAGTGAAGGCGGCCTTTGACCCTGCCAGACTACTTAATCCGGACAAGGCCATCCCGACCCTCCATCGTTGTGCCGAATATGGACGGATGCATGTGCATCACGGCCAGATGCCGCATGCCGATTTGCCCCGTTTCTAAGATCAAGGTGATTGTGAGATGACACAAAGTATGGCTGATCTGACCCAGGACTTTGTCGCGCAGATCCGCGAGGCTTCTGGCGCCGGGCGTCGCCTAACCATTCAGGGGGGTGGTAGCAAGCAGTGGTACGGAAACCCGGTGATAGCTGACGAGGTGTTACTGACCACTGGTCATCACGGTATTGTCGATTACGACCCGGCAGAGCTGGTGTTAACCGCCCGCACCGGAAGTCGCCTTGCCGATATCGAATCGGTGCTGGCTGAACATGGACAGATGCTGGCCTTTGAACCGCCGCGTTACTCGAAGGCGAGTACGCTGGGTGGTGCGATTGCGACGGCGCTCTCGGGCCCCGGTCGACCCTTCGTCGGTGGGGTGCGTGATTTTGTGCTGGGGATGCATGTGATCGACGGGCGCGGCGATACGCTCAAGTTTGGTGGCCAGGTGATGAAGAATGTGGCGGGCTATGATGTGTCACGGCTGATGACCGGATCTCTCGGCATTCTGGGGTTGATGACCCAGGTGTCACTCAAGGTGTTGCCGGTGGCCCCGGCGCGTGCCACTTTGGGCTTCGAGCTGTCACAGTCGGAAGCCATCCAGAAGGTGAATGAATGGTCGGGTCAGCCACTGCCACTGACGGCCAGCGCCTGGGAAGACGGCCAGCTGCGTGTGCGTCTTTCGGGCGCCCGTGCCGCAGTGGAATCCGCGATCAGCACCCTGGGGGGACAGCAAATCCCTCAGGAAGAGGCCGATGCCTATTGGGATAGCCTGCGCGATCAGACGCATCCCTTTTTTGCTGGGTTAGGCTCGGGAAGTGCGCAGGGGCGCGATGGTCTGACTTTGTGGCGTCTGTCGCTGCCGGCCATAGCGCCTGCCATGACGACCTCGCAGCTTTCCGGTGCCGCATTGCCGCTCGTCGAGTGGGGTGGGGCACAGCGCTGGGTCTGGAGTGAGGCCGAGGGGTCTCGTGTGCATGTGCTCGCGGCTGACCTGGGTGGGCACGCGGTGCGCTTTAACAACCAGCACAAAGGCGATGCCACCTTTAATGCGGTAAGCCCAGCGTTGATGGCCATCCATCAGCGCCTGAAGCAGACATTTGATCCGCGGGGAATTTTCAACCCCGACCGACTCTATCAGGGCCTCTGAGGTCATTGCGATGCAGATCAATATTGTTTCCGAATTCCAGAACGATCCCGACATTGGCACCGCCAAGTCGATCGTTAACAAGTGTGTGCACTGTGGTTTCTGTACGGCCACCTGTCCCACCTATCAAGTCCTGGGTGATGAGCTGGATGGTCCGCGCGGGCGCATCTACTTGATGAAGGAGATGCTCGAGGGAGGGGCGGTGACTAGTCGGACGCAATCACATCTTGATCGCTGTCTCACCTGCCGCAATTGTGAATCGACCTGTCCTTCCGGCGTTCAATACGGCCGCCTGGTCGATATCGGCCGTCGTTATGTCGATGAGCGGGTGACCCGTCCGCTGATGCAGCGACTACAACGCTGGGCCATCCGCGAAACCCTGAGCCGCCGGGACGTGTTTGCTTTTCTGTTCGGTCTGGCGCGATTTGTGCGTCCGGTATTGCCGGCAACGCTCCAGAGGAAAGTTCAGTTGCCTCAGCCGGCTGGTACCTGGCCGACTGCCCGCGGGACGCGCCAGATGCTGCTGCATGAAGGCTGCGTGCAGCCCGCGCTGATGCCGAATGTCGATGCCGCCACCGCGCGCGTGATGGCCAAACTTGGCATCGAATTGATTGTTGCGCCTAAAGCAGCGTGCTGTGGCGCGATCCGTCAGCATCTGAATGACCATGTAGGGGCGCATGCCGAGTTCAAGCGTAATATCGATGCCTGGTGGCCTTATGTGGCCCAGGGCGTGGATACGATCGTGATCAATGCTTCCGGCTGCGGCGCCATGATCAAGGAGTACGGGGATTTGCTCGCGCATGACCCACTCTACGCGGAGAAGGCGCGTCAAATTTCGACAATGGCCAAAGATCTGAGCGAGATTCTGCCGGAACATTCGGAGGCTCTGGTCTCCCTGACGCAGAAGCAGGGTAGCACCGCACCTTCCAATATCACCTATCATCCGCCGTGTACGCTGCAACACGGTCAGAAGATCCGGGGAGCGGTCGAGTCCCTGCTCGGTAAGCTGGGGGTGACGGTCAAGCTTTGTCAGGATAGCCATCTCTGTTGCGGGTCTGCCGGGACGTATGCGATTCTGCAGCCGGAAATGTCGCAGACCCTTCTCGACCGTAAACTGGGTAATCTGCTAAAGACAAACCCGAATGAGATCGTCTCGGCCAATGTGGGCTGTATCAACCACCTGCAGTCGGGCACCGAAGTGCCGGTTCGCCATTGGATCGAACTGGTCGACCGGATGATCTGACTCTTAGAGAGACCGCCATGCATATTTCCCGTTCAGATGCTTTGACGCCGTGTTCCCTTCAAGGTCAGGGTACACCGGTCACGGATGTGTACTTTTTTTGTACCTGTCTGGTGGATCTGTTTGTACCTGAGGCAGGGCTGGATGCAGTTGCACTGCTTGAGCGTTGCGGTGTCCGAGTGCACTTTCCGGAAGCCCAGACTTGCTGTGGCCAACCGGCCTATACCAGCGGTCAGCCCGATGAAGCCCGAGCAGTGGCTCGGCAGCAACTCGAGCTTTTTCAGGAACCGTGGCCCATCGTTCTGCCTTCGGGTTCTTGTGCCGGGATGATTCGTCATCATTACCCGACCTTGTTTGCTAAAACAGCCGATGAGGCCGCTGCACAGACGATGGCGCGTCGTACCTGGGAGCTTTCCGAGTTTCTGGTTGAGGTGCTACAGGTACAACTCAAGGATTTGGGGATGCCGACTAGCGTGGCGTTGCATACCTCGTGCTCGGCACGCCGGGAGACCGGCGCCCTGGCCTCGACCCGTGCTTTACTAGGCCAACTGGATCAGGTGACGCTCAAGATTCAGGATCATGAATCTGAATGCTGCGGCTTTGGGGGCATGTTCAGTGTGCGGCATCCTGAAATCTCCGGTGGGATCGTGCGCGACAAGGTGGCGGCCATTAACAGTTGTGGCGCAGATACCATGGTCACCGGCGACTGCGGTTGCATGCTCAACATCAAGGGTCATGCGCAGAAAGTGGGCTGCCCGATACGCGGCCAACATCTGGCGAGTTTTCTGCTGGAGCGCATCACCGGCTCCTCGGACGAAAAGGGGGGAAAGTGATGTCGACTGCGGCCCGCGAAACGATTTTGAACAAACTGCGTTCGGCCAACGTTGAGCCGATGACTGCGCCGGATCCGTCACGTTTCTACGCTAACCGTCCCCATGTGGATCTGCCGACCCGGGTCGAGCGTCTGGTGCTGAATTTGAAGAACGCCATGGCCGAAGTTCACCGGACGACACCCACTGACCTGACTGATCTGCTGGAACGTTTGATCTCGGAGAATCAGATCCGGTGTCTGGCTGTAGGCAACGAGGTGTTTTCGGATCAACCTATGAGCGCCCTGCTTGAGAAAGTCTGTACGTTGTATCCCGTTTCGGGTCCCGATTGGCAGCAGGAGGTCTTATTCGATTCGGTCGATGCCGGGTTGACCTATTCGGTTGCGGCCATCGCCGAAACCGGGACCATTGTTCTGCAGAGTAACCCATCTTCGCCTCGACAATTATCCCTGGTGCCCCCAATCCACATGGTCATCGTGGATGCGGGTCGGGTCGTCAATACGCTGTTTGATCTAACTCATCAGCCGACTTGGGCTGAGGGTTTGCCGACGAATGTAATTCTGGTTTCGAGCCCCTCAAAAACTGCCGATATCCAGCAGACACTCGCTTATGGGGCGCACGGCCCGAAGCGGCTGATCGTGATCCTGGTCGAGGGGGCATGAGATGAACCAGCCCTTACATTTTGTGCCTGTCAGTGAGTTTCGCGAACGCGCCAAAGCGGTGGTTACGAACCCTGACCTGCAGAAGAGTCTGCGTGGTGCGATGGACTTTCTGCAAGCGAAGCGTCTGGCGCAGTTTCCGGATGATGCCGAGCTACAGACGTTGAGGACGCTGGGTGAGCAGATCCGTCAGTACAGTCTGTCGAAACTGCCGAGCCTGTTGGAGCAGTTAGAGGAAAAACTCACCGCCAATGGCATTCGCGTGCACTGGGCCGAAAGCCCGGAAGATGCGAACCGGATTTTCATCGAGATTGCACAACGCAAGGGAGCCCGGTCGGTCATCAAGGGGAAGTCGATGGTGAGTGAGGAGGTTGAGCTCAACCATGCCCTACAGGAAGTCGGCATTGATGCGCTGGAATCGGACATGGGGGAATACATTGTCCAGTTGGCTGATGAGAAGCCTTCCCATATCATCATGCCGGCCATCCATAAGACCAAGGTCGAGATTGCCGAGCTGTTTGCCCAGCGGATTCCCGGGGTTGATTACACCGATTCGGTCGATGAGTTGATCCAGATCGGGCGTAAGGTGCTGCGCGAGAAATTTGCCAACGCCGATATCGGGCTTTCCGGGGTCAATGTCATGGTCGCCGAAACCGGGACGCTGTGTCTGGTCGAGAACGAAGGCAACGGCCGGATGAGCACGACCGTGCCACGGATCCATGTGGCCATCACCGGTATCGAGAAAGTCGTGGAGAAGTTGGATCATCTGCCCCCGATCCTGAGCCTGTTAACGCGCTCAGCCACAGGGCAGGCCATCACCACCTACGTCAACATGATCTCGTCACCGCGTAAGCCTGACGAGCTGGATGGTCCTGAGGAGGTGCACCTGATTCTTCTCGACAATGGACGCACCCAAGCCTATGCCGATCCGCAACTGCGTTCCACGCTACAGTGCATCCGCTGTGGGGCGTGTATGAACCATTGCCCGGTCTATGCGCGGGTGGGCGGGCATAGCTACGGCACCACGTATCCGGGACCGATTGGGAAAATCATTTCGCCGCATCTGCTGGGACTGGATTCGACCTATGGGTTGGCAACGGCCTCGACCCTGTGTGGGGCTTGTGCCGAGGTCTGCCCGGTGCGGATTCCGATTCCTGATCTGCTGATTCGCCTGCGTACCGAGGCCTACCGTAAACCCGATACCGCAAAGCAAGCGTTACGGGGTGCGGGCTCGGCTTATTCCTCAGTGGCCATGTTTCTTTGGCACGCCTGGGCAGCTACTTACCGCTTCCCGGCTTTGTATCGGGCCTTTACCTGGTGCGCGAGCCGCTTCCGCTTCCTTACGCCTCGCAAGCAGGGGGGCTGGACTGAAAACCATGTGGCCATGCAGCCCGCACGCCGGCGATTCCGGGATCAACTGAAGGAACGTCAAAACAGCGTTTAAAAATTCTTTGATCAGGTTTTGAAGAAATAGATCACCGTCATCACGCTCCCCACGCCAATGACCAGCCGCTTGAGCCAGAGTGCCGGTAGGTAACGGGCCAGCCGAGCGCCAGCAACGCCACCGAATGTCGCGGTCACGATCATGAGCAGGGTATAGGGCCAGTCGATGGCGCCAGCCACGATAAAGGTCATCGCTGAGACGGTGTAGGTAACGGCCGAGATCCAGTTCTTGAGGGCGTTGATCTCCTGAATATCCTCGATCCCCTGGATGGCCAGCGCGGCTAAGGTCAGAATCCCCTGACCAGCCCCAAAAAAACCGCCATAGACTGTGACCAGAAACTGGAAGAACAGTCCCCCTTTGCTATGCGGCTGATCATCGACCTGATGAATACCCAGTCTTGCCTTGGTGCGAACGACCAGACCGCTGATCTGTTTGCTGAATGCAAAGAGGGCCGTGGCAAGGAGGAGTAACCAGGGAATGAGCTGTGTAAAGGCTTTGTTGGAAATGGCGAGCAGAAGTAATCCCCCGGCAATACCACCGATGGCAGCGACGACCGTGAGGGCGATGACCCATTGCCGATGCTTGGCCAGCTCGGCGCGGTAGACCCAGGCACTCGACAGGCTGGCTGGCCACAGCGCAACGGTGTTACTGGTGTTGGCAGTGACGGGGGGGACGCCCGCGGCCAGCAGGGCCGGGAATGAGAAGAAGGTGCCCCCACCAGCTAGGGCATTCATGCCGCCGGCCAGAAAGGCGCCGCCAGCGACCAGGAGGAGCCCGATAGGGTTGCTGAAGAATTCGATCATGATGCTCTAGTAAAAAAAACGGGGTCGACGAGCGACCCCGAAAGCTCTA
>CAZRYZ010000036.1:0-13067 GCA_964604465.1 uncultured Dechloromonas sp.
ACCTGGACGGTGACCTATGTGGTCTATGAAAAACCGGGGACACCCTGTGCCATCATCGACTCGGTGCTGGATTACGATCCCAAGTCGGGCAGAACCTCCACGCGTTCGGCGGATGAGGTGATTGCATTTGTTCAGGAGAACCAGCTGAGTGTTGCCTGGATTCTGGAAACACATGCCCATGCCGATCACTTGACGGCAGCGCCTTACCTCAAGGAGAAGCTCGGGGGGCAGGTCGCGATAGGCGAAAATATCCGGACTGTGCAGGGCGTGTTCAAGAAGATCTTCAATCTGGAAGCCGGGTTTGCCACGGATGGCACCCAGTTCGACCATCTCTTTGCCGATGGTGAAACCTTCGACATTGGTCAGCTCCGGGGTGAGGTCATGTCCCTGCCGGGGCACACCCCTGCCTGTGTGGCTTATAAGATCGGTAATGCGGTTTTTGTCGGCGATACGATTGCCATGCCAGATGTGGGTACCGCACGATGTGATTTCCCCGGTGGCGATCCGGCCGTCCTCTATAAGTCGATTAAAAAGCTCCTGAGTCTGCCTCCGGAAACGCGCCTGTTCATGTGTCACGATTATCCGCCTGGCGGTCGCGAGGTCTGTTTCGAAACTACCGTGGCGGCGGAACGCGCCAAAAATATCCATGTGAACGATAGCGTGGATGAGGCGCATTACGTTGAAATGCGGACCGCACGCGATAAGACCTTGTCGATGCCAGTACTGATCCTGCCGGCGGTGCAGATCAACATTCGTGCGGGACATCTTCCCCCCAAGGAAGATAACGGTGTGTCTTACGTGAAGATTCCGCTCAACGCCCTGTAACTTCAGATCACCAGGCTAGCTGCCAGCAGTAAGCCAAAGAGTAGGCAGCTAGCGATGGTGGCGGGGATGGTTTTACGCAGTTGTGCAGGGCTGGCGCCATGAGTGCCTAGACCAAGCTGAAAGTAGAGGCCTGGAATAAGCCCGACGATGGCCATGCCGGACTCAACCGGGAGGCTCTGTGTGGCGATGCCACTGAGGAGCATGACGATGGCCAACGCGTTAAGGACTATCGCTCCGGGTAGGGCAATTGCAGGTCCGAAACGGACAATCAGGGTGTCTTTACCAGCGCTTTGGTCGGCAGTGCGATCCGGAATCTGATTGATAAACAGGACATTGGCAACCAGCGGCGCATAGCTGAGACCGGCCATCCAGGCTGACATGCTCAGCGTTTTGCCCTGGACATAGTTGCTCCCCAGAACGACCATTAACCAGGCAAGTGTAATGGCGAGTTCACCCAGCCCACGGCTCTGAAGTTTGAGCGGGGGCGCCGAATAGGCCCAGCCACAGATCAGACCGGCAAGCCCGATCCAGAGAAGCCCATTGCCGCTTTGTGTGATGAGCCATAGACCTGCCGGGATGACCGCAGCCAGGAGGGCGTAGCCGAAGTGGTGGGTCTGTCGCTGCGAGAGCAGGCCGTTCTGAATAAAACGGCTGCCACCGGTAAAGGGGGCAATCCGATCGGTATTGGCGGCATCGCAGCCACTGACCGCATCGTGGTAATCATTCAAGACATTTGCGCCGGCATGAGCCAGTAACGCAAAGACCAGTGTCAGGACGCCTAGGCTGATGGAATCAAAACGCTGTTCATGGATAGAGACGGCTAGACCGATCAAGACCCCTACCACGGTCACGCTCAGAAAGGCGGGGCGGGTGGCGGCGAGCCATAGTAAGAAGGGCGTGCGCATCAAACTGCAACCAGGTTGATCGGCACGAGATCGGATGGGATCAGGATTTAGCGCAGACCGGGGGAGCCACTGGCCGTGGTTTTATGAACAAAGACGGCACGTTGGACATCGGTCACCCACACAATGCCGTCTCCGAGTTGTCCGGTCTGTGCAACTTCGGTCACACTGTCTACGATCCGGTCGGCGATATCGTCGGGGCAGACGATTTCGATCCGGACCTTGCGGGTGAAGTCGGTCAGCTCATCCTTGATTGAAGTGATCGGGCCATGTCGGGTTGGTGCCGTACAGCCTTCCGCCTGGCTGATCGTCATCCCCGGGAAGCCTTCCAGACTCATGAGTGCCTTGCGCAATTGGGGCAGTTTGTTGGGGCGGATGATGGCTTTGATTTCTTTCATGATGGGTGTCGCTCAGGCCTCGACCGGTTTTTCTTCGAAGTAAGGATACAACACTGGCAGCACCAATAGGGTCAGAGCCGTGGAAGATAGTAATCCGAAAATAACGACGACTGCGAGAGGACGGGTCACTTCCGAACCCGGACCGGTTGAAAACAGCATGGGGATCAGTGCCAGCAAGGCCACACTGGCCGTCATCATGACGGGACGGAAACGATGAATGCAGCCTTCAAGTACGGCCTCATGTGTAGAAAGCCCTTCATCGCGCAGTTGCCGGATGAAGGAGATAAGCACCACCCCGTTGAGAACGGCAATCCCCCAGAGGTTGATAAAGCCGACTGCCGCTGGCACTGAGAGGAACTCGCCCGATACCAGCAGGCCAAAGATGCCACCGATAGACGCAAAGGGGAGCACCAGAATGATCAGTGAGGCCATGCGCAGCGAGTTGAAAAGTATGAACAGCAGGAAGAAGATCGCGGCAATGGTGATCGGGATAATGATCATCAGCCGTGACATCGCCCGTTGCATGTTCTCGAACTGGCCGCCCCAGTCGATAGTGTAGCCCTGGGGTAGAGTGACCTGCTGCGCCAGTTTCTTCTGGGCTTCGCTGACAAAACCGCCCAGATCCCGGCCTTGCACATTGACACCCACGACCAGACGCCGTTTGCCCGATTCACGTGAAATCTGGGAGGGGCCATCGACCAGTTCAATCTGGGCGATATCCTTGAGCGGAATCAGGGCACCGCTGGGCGCTTTAATTATGATGTTGCCAAAGGCTTCCGGGTTTTCGCGATAGACACTGGGGTAGCGTAGCACCAGCGGAAAACGTCGTTCGCCATCATAGATCTGGGTCGCCTCACGACCGCCGTTGGCGATTTCAATAACGTTGTTGATTTCTTCGACATTGAGACCGTAACGGGCGATAGCATTGCGGTCGATGTTAAGCGTCAGGTAATTCTGGCCGGTCACCTGTTCGATGCGCAGATCGGTAGCTCCTTCCATACCAGCGAGTACGCGTCCGATCTGGGCGCCGAGTTTACGCAGAACCTGAATGTCGTCACCAAAGATCTTGATCGCGACCTGCGAGCGGACCCCGGAAACCATTTCGTCGACCCGCGCTGCAATCGGCTGGGAGATGGCCGTCTCCACACCCGGTAGAGATTTCAGGGCGTTGCGAACGCGGTCCTCGATATCGGTCTGTGAGAGCTTGCGATCGCCCTGGGGTTGAAGGGAGACGATCGGGTCCGATTCATTGGGCTGCCCCGGATCCGCTGGGGATTCACCCCGGCCCAGACGGGATACGGCGGATTTGACCCCGGGGATCGCGGCAATTTTCTTCAGGGCTTCGAACTCCATCTTCACGGACTCATCCAGCGAGATGTTGGTCTGGCGGACAATGACCGGTGTAATCGCCCCTTCCTTCATGATCGGGATAAAGGATTTGCCCAGTAAGGGAAATGCCAGCAGGCTGACGACCAGGGTGAGCCCAGCGTAGAAGATCACCCGTTGCGGGTTCTGGATGGCCCAGTCCAGCGCCTTGAGATAAGGGGCCTTGATGCGGGCGACAAAAGGGGTGTCGTGATCGGCACCACCCTTGAGAATGTAAGAGCAGAGGACCGGGGAAAGGGTAAACGAGAGAATCAGCGACAGGGTGAGCGCGATGGCAATGGTAATGGCGAGCGGCGCAAACATCTTTCCCTCCATACCCTCTAGCGAGAGTAGGGGCATGAAGACGAGAATAATGATGCCCACGCCGAACAGAACCGGCTTGCCAACTTCAGTCGCTGAATCGAGAATGATCCGGAACCGCGAGACCCCTTCTTCGGCCCGCTGGCCGAGTCGGGCAAAAGTATTTTCGACCACTACGACCGAACCATCGACCATGATGCCGATGGCAATAGCCAGACCTCCCAGCGACATGAGATTGGCCGACAGCCCGTAGTGGTTCATCACCATGAAGGTCAGCAGGGGCGTCAGTAAAAGTGTTGCGGTCACGATAACTGACGAGCGGACATCACCCAGATACACATACAGCACCACAATGACCAGGAGTACCCCTTCGAGGAGCACCTTGGCCACATTGGTCAGTGCGGCATCGACTAGATCGGTACGATCGTAGAAGGGCACAATCTGCAGCCCTTCGGGCAGTAGGTGACGTTTGTTGATCTCATCTACCTTGGTCTTAATGGCGTTCACGACCTGGCGGGCGTTTTCACCCCGCTGCATCTGGATGATGCCCGCCACGGATTCCGTGACCCCATCCTTGACGACGGCGCCTTGACGCGTCTCAGTTCCCGTCCGTACTGTGGCGACATCGCGAATAAAGACGGGGGTGCCATTCACTTCCTTAAGCACGATGTTGCGGATGTCATCGTTATCGCGAATGAGACCAACGCCTCGGATCAGGAAGCGTTCTTCATAGACCGGCATTTGACCACCACCGGCATTGGCATTGTTTCGGGCGAGGGCGCTGTAGACATCCTGCACGGTCAGGTTGTAATGGTGCAGCCGCTCGGGATTGGCCAGAACCTGGTACTCGCGGGCGTAACCCCCCATCGTATTGATTTCGGCAACACCGGGCACGCTCCGCAACATGGGACGAACAATCCAGTCCTGCACGATGCGCCGCTCGGTGAGCTCCTCGACCGACAGCGCCCGTTTGCCATCCGCCGGATGTTCGATGGTGTATTGATAGACCTCACCCAAGCCCGTCGAGACCGGGCCCAGCACCGGTGTCACGCCGGGGGGCATGCGTCCCATGACCTCGATCAGACGTTCCAGAACCATCTGCCGTGCAAAATAGATGTCCGTATCATCAGTAAACACCAGCGTGATGATGGCAATACCATTCCGGTTAAGCGACCGCATTTCAGTCAACCCGGGTAAACCAGTCATCGTGATTTCGATGGGGACGGTCACAAAGCGTTCGACTTCTTCCGGCGATCGTCCTGCCACTTCGGCGGCGATCTGCACCTGGACATTGGTTACATCCGGAAAGGCATCCACCGACAATCGATTGATGGAGAGCACGCCCGCGATGAGGAGGACCACGGCAAGCACGACCACCACAATTCGCTGCGCAAGCGCAGCACGGACGATGGGCTGAATCATATTAGCCGCCGGACAGGCGCTTCTTGCGCTCGGTGTTCAGGTGGTAGGCCTGCTGGGTAACGATAGGCGTACCAGGTTCTAGTCCGGAGAGGACGGGGCGGACCCCGTTAGACTCCGGCCCCAGTTTGACCACCGTCAACTTGTAGTGATTATCGGGCAGCGCGACAAAAACATGGTCATAGCCATCCTCGCGAACGACAGCTGAGGCCGGGATCACAGGCCGGTCAGTCGATTTTCCGGAAATGAGCAGCGTGGCCAGCATGCCGGGTTTGATCGTGCGGTCCTTGTTGATCAGCACGGTGCGCGCCGGAATGGTTCGTGTATCGTTGCTGACCAGTTCGCCAATGTAGACAAGCGTGCCTTCCAGGTGCTGATTAGGGAGAGCAGGAATTTCAATGCGCATGGGTTGCCCTTGCGCAAGTTGGGAAGCTTCCTGCTCAGGTACCTGAGCTGTGACCCAGACCTCTGACAGATCGGCAACGGTAAAGAGGGCATCGGAGGGCTGGACGACTTGTCCCAGCACGATCTTTCTTTCGACGACGGTGCCATCAATGCTGGAAAGGACTGCGGAGATGGAATTGACGTTGCCGGATTTGCCTAAGGCGTCGATCTGCTCGGGGAGCATGCCCAGCACTCGTAACTGGTCGGTCATGGCGCGACGCTCGGCACCGGTGGTTTCGGCTTCGGTCTGACGGCGTTGCAGATCGGCTTTGGCAATCACATCTTCTTTGTACAGAATTCTGGCACGGTCATAGGCGCGTTCGGCCAGCTCGTTGGCGGCCCGTGCTTTGAGGAAGGCCAGTTGTGCCTGACCCAGCTCGGTGGAATTGATACGCGCCAGAACCGTGCCGCGATCAATTTCCTGACCGGGTAGGGCGTGAATTTCCGTCACACGCCCGGTAACGGAGGCACCAATACGGGCAACCCGCTGTTCGTCAAATTCCACCTTGCCGCTGACCCGGAGAATTTCGGAAAACGGCTTGATCTCAACCGGGTGGATTGCCATGGCCCATTGGGGACTATTCGGATCGAGCAGATCCTGGCTGAGATCAATGATGTCAGGGTCGTGAATGGCAGAGTCACCTGAATGGTGCGGTCGTTCCGGGATGATGACCAGAAGAAGAACCAGTGCCACCGCGATGCTGGTGAGCCAGCGCTGTCGCTTTTGCAGCGGCAGGGCACGCCATCGGGCAACGGGGGTGGGTGCGAGGCGTTCAGCCACTGAGACGAGCGGTTGCCAGACCCATTCGCGAAGTCGGTGGGATAGTGCCACGAAGACCGGAACCACCAGTGGGCGTAGGTTATTCCACAGCGGGTCAAACCATTTCTGCTTCTGGGGCGCCAGAATGCGGGCGAGGTGTGCTCTCTCCTGGCGATAGGTGCGGCGAATCGAACGGGTGAGCGGTTCGATAACGCCCAGAATTTTTTCGGCCCAGGCCAGCAGGTGATGCTTGGCGTGAACCAGGGCTTGCATTAATTTTTGGCGGAATGCGCTCAGGGGCATGGTGGTTCAATCGATTAAAAATCGGGAAGTCTGGGCTGCTTGTTGCTTGCAGTGCCAGCGGCAGTATGGGTGCCATCGATCGAGGCTTCGTGCGAGATGGATCTCAGACGATCAATTTCAACCGAGACAGTCGCCAGATCAAATCGGGCAGAGATCAACTCATTGCGGGCGGCGCGGTAAGTGCGCTGGGCATCCAGCCATTCGAGAATGCCCCGTTCACCGTAGCGGTAGGCGGATTCGGCAATACGCTGGGCGCTGGCTGCTTGCGACAAGAGTTCGGTCTCCAGCACGCGTACCTGATTACTGGCAATCTGGTAAAGCTGGTAGGTAGCTTCCAACGATTCAGAGAAACTCAGTTTCTGGGCATTCAGCTGATGACGGGCGCTAGAGACTTCGGCGCGTGCCTTGGAGATCTGGCCGGAGCGCAGATCCCAGATCGGGATGGTCATGACGACGCCACCCCGGTAATACTGCTGAGTCGGGTCGACTTCGCGCTCGGCGATCAGGGCAATCTTGGGCAGCCGTTGCGATTTTTCCATGCTCAGCCGGTGTTCGGCAGCGCGATGTTCTGCCTCGGTCCGCATGAGGACCGGGTTCTGCGCTAATAGCTCTTCTTTCAGCTTTTTGAGGGGCGGGAGGGTGATCTTGTTCGGTAAGCTGCCCTGGACCGTCCAACCATCGGGCAGTGGGTGGCCCACCGCCATCCGCAGCGTGGCGCGGGCCTGCTCAACGCGGAGTTTGGCTGCATCATGATTCTTGCGGGCGTTGAGTAGCTCGGTATCGGCGCGGATCAGGTCAAACTTGGGGGACTCGCCCACCTGATGACGCAGCGCAATCCGGTCACGAATCTGCTGGGTCAGCGCCTGGTCTTCTTCGCTGGCGGCAAGTTCGGCCTCCCGACGGAGCAGTTCGTAGTAGGCAAGCTTGATGCGTGCCACCGTGTCATCTTCAAAACTCTGGCGACCGGCTTCGGTGGCCCGGACGGTGGCATCGGCCGCATCAATGCGGGCGCTGCGCACCATCGGAATCTCGATCGGTTGCGCCAGCATGATGTTGTAGACCTGTCCGGAAATAGGTGTCAGGGTGTTTCGTTCACTGCTTCGCCCGAGCTGGCCGCCGACATCCGGGTTTGGGTAGGCGCGGGCAATGGTAGCTTCGCCTTGCGCGGCGGCAACCTGGTCGCGAGAGGCAAGTACGTAAGCATTCTCGTTCATGCCGATACCGATGAGCTGATCCAGGTTCAGCGCCGGGCCGGCGTGGACCGAAGCTGCCAGCAACGCTAGCAGGGGTGTGCCCGCAAATTTTAGAACGGACCGAATCAAGATCGGAAGCTTTCCAAGGAGATCGACAAAACTGCAAAATTATAGCGATAGAACCTTAAGTCCCTATTAAATCGCTATGAAAATCAAGCAACAACCATGCCAGCACCACCGCTCCGGTGGGTCAGGTTTTGTCTGACTCCGGTTCAATACTTGTCAGTGGCGTGGCCAGCACCTTATCAATGCGTTTGCCATCCATGTCGACGACTTCAAAACGCCAGGACTCCCATGACACCGATTCCCCGGCACTCGGAATGCAGCCCATCAGCAGCATCAGCATCCCGGAAAGCGTGTTGTAGCGGCCTTTGTCCTCTTCGGGAACCGCCTCCAACCCCAGGGTGTCTTTCAGCTCTGGGACGGGGATGATGCCATCAAGCAACCAGGTGCCATCCTGGCGCTGGATGGCCCAGGCGTCTTCATGGTCATCCGGCTTGAATTCACCGGCAATGGCTTCAATCAGATCCTGCAGGGTGATCAGTCCCTGAATCTCGCCATATTCGTCAATGACAAAGGCCATTTGTACGCCGGAAGATTTGAAGTGCTCCAGCAGTTCCATGCCGGTGAGCGATTCGGGCACAAAGACGGCCGGCTGTAGATCGGTTTTAAAGTCGGGTGTTTCGCCGCGCAGAGTCTGGGCGAGGAGTACTTTGGCATTGATAATACCGACGACTTCGTTGAAACCACCCTTGCAGACAGGAAAGCGGGAGTGCTCGGAGCCCTGGATGCGTTGCAGGTTTTCGTTCAGCGGTTCGTCGAGATCCAGGCAGATGATGTCGCTGCGCGGGACCATCAACGAGGTGATTTGCCGGTCATCGAGGCGGAACACATTGCGCACCATCTGGCGCTCGTTTTCTTCAATAATGCCGGCGTCAGAGCCTTCTTCCAGCAAGGCATGAATTTCCTCTTCCGTGACCACCGGGGCGCCTGCATTGCGGATGCCCACTATGCGTAGGAGCACCTGTGTTGAGCCGGATAAGAGCTTTACCAGGGGGCGGGCTATTTGAGCCAGGGTCAGCATCGGCTTGGCGACAATGCGGGCAATCGGTTCGGGGTTCGACTGACCGATCCGCTTTGGGACCAGCTCGCCAAACACAATGCTCAGGTAGGTGATGATGACAACGATCAGGGTCGAGGCCAGCCAGCCCGAGGTCTGCGCGGCAACGCCCAGGCTTTCCAGCCAGACGGCAAAGGGTGCCGATAGGGCGGACTCGGCGACAACCCCGTTGAGAATCCCGATGGTGGTGATACCGACCTGCACGGTCGACAGAAAGCGGTTCGGATCTTCACCGAGTTCGAGTGCGGCGGCCGCCTGCCGGTCACCGGCATCGACCATGCGTTGCAATTTACTGCGCTTGGCGGTGAGGAGTGCAACTTCTGCCATGGCGAAGAGCGCGTTGATCGCGATCAGCGCCAATAATATGGCAACGTCCATTAGTGATCCAGAAAGTTTCGATGTGCCTATTGTACGTTAAGTAAGTTCAGCGCGATTTGCCCGAGTCTTCGCCGAAGAATTTGCCTCGGCCTCGTGGAATTGCCTGCGGATCGCGGCCAGATCAACAGTGGGCTTTGGTAGCTGTGGCTTCATATCCTCAAGCGTCTCAAGGACAATGCGAGCTACCGCAAAATTTCGATACCACTTGTTGTCGGCAGGAATCACATACCAGGGAGCGTGAGGTGTTGAGGTCTTTTGCAGCGCCTCCTGGTACGCCTTCTGGTAGGCATCCCAGTAGGCTCGCTCGGTGTAGTCCGATGCACTGATTTTCCAGTTTTTATCAGGATCGTTCAGGCGCTTGGCGAAGCGGGTCAGTTGCTCTTCGCGACTGATATGTAAAAAGAATTTGATCACCCGAGTCTGCGCTTGAGAGGTCAGAAGCGATTCAAACTGATTGATCTCTTCATAACGCGCTTCCAGTTGGGGCTTGGGGCATAAGCCATGAACGCGTCCGATGAGCACATCCTCGTAATGTGATCGGTTAAAAACCGCGACTTCCCCCATGGCCGGGGCATGAGGATGCACCCGCCAGAGAAAATCATGTCGTAATTCCAGCGGTGTCGGTTGTTTGAATCCGGTGACCGAACAGCCCTGGGGATTCATCATCCCCACCACGTGGCGAATAGTGCCGTCTTTGCCGGCAGCATCCATTCCCTGCAGCACGATCAGCAAAGATTGCCGGTCCTCGGCATAAAGCGCTAATTGAAGTTTGCGGATCTTTTCGGCGATGTCGCTGGCTGCGGCAATCGCATCCGCTTTCGACGCTGCTCCCGGGGTGTCTGCGGTGGCCTTCGGGTCCAGCCGGAAATCGCGCGGGTCAACCCGAAGGGATTCAGAGAGGGGCATGCTTGCGCACTTTTGGGTTAGCCAAGTAACGCAGCATTAAGCGTGTACGTCCCGGTAATCGAGGCTTGATCAAGAATATGCCCCTTCATCGCAGCCAGGGCTTCAGCCCCGGTAAATTTGCCGTCAAGCGCCAGTTTGTCGGTGTCCAGTGCGTAAACCGTGTAGACATAGCGGTGAATGCGCAGGTCATTCCATGGGGGGCAGGGGCCATCGTAGCCGTAATAATCTCCCCGCATATCCGGGTCGCCGGCAAACCAGGCGGTGTAATCATTGATGCCCTGGCGGCCCCCCAGGGGTGCTGAAGGGCCGGCCTTGCCACAAGGGGTGACTTCGCTGGAGAACTGACCGGCGTCCACGGCGGTTACGCTGGCCGGCAGGTCGACCAGCACCCAGTGGTAGAAGTCGACGCGGGGCAGGTCTTTGTCCACCTCGCGATCTTCAACGTTGACGTTGTCGCCGACCGATGGGACATCCGGATCAACACAGAAAATGGCAAAGGACCGGGTGCCGGCAGGGGCCTCTGACCAGCTGAGGTGGGGGCTGAGATTCTTGCCCAGGCAGACGCGGGATTTATCGTTGGGAATGCAGAATGCGTGTTCACCCGGAATGACAGCGTTGTCCCGGATACTTTGACTTTGCAGCTTCACAGGTTGTCTCCTTGTGACCAGTTTAAGGTGGCTCTATCGGCTTTGGTCCAGCGGAGATTCTGCACCGGCTTCAGGTTTTACGGAAGTCCCTCGGGCGGAATCCCAGAATCAGTAAGGTCGCGCCATAGGCTGTTGCGGCAGCGGCGATCAGTGCACCCAGTTGCAGCGCTCGCGCAGACAGGGCTTCTTCCAGCCAGAAGGCATCAGTCCGGTAGCCCAGCACGAGTATCGCCGACATGACCGCTAGGGCAACAGCAAGCTTTGCGAAGAATGCCCACCACCCCGGTTGTGGGGTGTAAATCGATGCCTGGCGCAAACCCCGATAGAGAAGGGCTGCGTTCAGGCAAGCGGCCAGGCCGATGGAAAGCGCTAGCCCGGCTTGCTTGAGGGGGCCGATGAATGCCAGGTTCATGAGCTGCGTGCTGACCAGGGCAATGAGGGCAATCTTGACCGGGGTTCTCAGGTTCTGGCGGGCATAGAAGCCGGGAGCCAGCACCTTGACCAGGATAAGGCCGCTTAGGCCTACCGCATAGGCGACCAGCGCCTGACTGGTTTCATGGACATCCCGGGCCGTAAACGCCCCGTGCATGAACAGGGTCGAGATCAGGGGTGTGGCCAGGATGGCCAGACCCAGGGCGGCCGGCAGTGTGAGCAGGAAGCAGAGGCGCAAGCCCCAGTCCAGCAGGCCGGAATAGGCCGCTGCATCCCCACCATGGTGATGCTTGGTGAGGCTGGGCAGAATCACCGTGCCGATGGCCACACCCAGCATACCGGCCGGAAACTCCATAAGGCGGTCGGCATAGTAAAGCCACGAAATGCTGCCGCTTTCCAGAAAGGACGCAAACACGGTATTGAGGAGAAGACTAATCTGACTGACAGAAACCCCCAGGAGTGCTGGCAGCATCAGCAGTGCGATGCGCCGGACGCCGGGGTCTTGCCAGCAACTGCGTAAATTGACACTGAATCGGGGTAACAGATGAATCCGGCGCAAGGCATAAAACTGGAGTCCAAGCTGCAAAATGCCACCACCAATGACCCCCCAGGCGAGCGCCTTCACCGGTGGGTCAAACCAGCTCTGGGCAAAAAGCGCCGCGAGGATCAGGCTGACGTTGAGCAACACGGGGGTAAACGCCGGTACCGAGAATTTACCCCAGGTATTCAGGATGCCGGCAGCAAAGGCCACCATCGACATGAAGAAGATATAAAGGAAGGTGATCCGGGTCAGGGTGACGGCCAAGTCGAATTTATCCGGGGTTTCCAGAAAGCCGGGCGCCGAGACGGTAACGATGGCGGGGGCGAACAGAATGCCGAGCATGGCGACCAGAAGCACCGTAGCGCCCAGTACGCTACCAGTGCGGTCAATCAGTCGGCGGGTTTCATCGGCACCGCGCTGCTTGTGGTATTCGCCCAGAAGGGGGACAAAGGCCTGGGAAAAAGCGCCCTCGGCAAACATCCGGCGCAGTAGGTTGGGTAGTTTGAAGGCCACAAAGAAGGCGTCCGTCGCCGCATCGGCGCCAAAGCTCCGGGCGATCACAAAGTCCCGGACAAAGCCCAGCACACGGGACATCAAGGTAAAACCACTGACCGTGGCAACGGCGCGGAGCAGATTCATGCCTTAATTGTACGATGGCTTGCGGGGTTTTGTGGTTTCCGGTATAGTCGCGGGTTTTGGCATTGCGCCTCAAGTCTACTGATTTCCCAGTTTTTACCAATTTTCCCCGCAAAGGATGTTTCATGGCCAATAGCGCCCAAGCCCGCAAACGTGCCCGTCAGGCAATGAAGCTGCGCGCCCACAACGGCAGCCAGCGTTCGGAGTTCCGCACCGCCATCAAGAGCGTGCGCCGTGCCATTGAGGCTGGTGACAAGGCGGCTGCACAGGCTGTTTTCGCCACTGCCGTCAGCGTGATCGACAGCATCGCCGACAAGCGTATCGTTCACAAGAACAAGTCGTCGCGTCACAAGAGCCGCCTGTCGGCCCAGATCAAGGCCATGGCTGCCTAAGTCTGAAGACACGTCGCTGCTTCAC
>CAZRYZ010000037.1:0-12767 GCA_964604465.1 uncultured Dechloromonas sp.
TCTGCGTTTACGCTCATCAAGAACGGGCGCAAGCATTTCATGACCCAGAACGATGGCATCATCATCCCCCTGAATCCACCGTCGATTCCGGGTCTTGGTAATACCGGCGGCTTCCAGATGTGGCTGGAACAGACCGGCAATGGTTCGGTGGAAGAGCTTGAGGCACAGACGATGCGCTTCCTGAGCGAAGCCAAAAAACGCCCTGAGCTCACGGCCATCAACACCACCTTTAGCACCAATGCCCGCGAGATGTACGTTGATGTCGACCGGGGCAAGGCCGAATTACTCGATGTGCCGGTCAATGATGTTTACGACACGTTGCAAACGATGATCGGCTCCCAGTATGTCAACCAGTTCGCTCATCAGAATCGTCTATGGCAGGTGATTCTCCAGGCCGACGCCAACTATCGTCAGGATCCGTCATCCTTTGACATGATGTATGTGCGATCCCGCACTGGCTCGATGGTGCCCCTCCGCGCTCTGATCAGTTACCAATACCAGGCAAGCCCGGATATCGTGACCCGGTTCAACGCCTACCCGGCTGTCCAGATCACTGGCAACAATGCCGCCGGCTACAGCTCCGGCCAGGCCATCCAGGCTATGCAGGAGATTGCGAATGAGGTCCTTCCTTCCGGCTACAAAATTGCCTGGTCCGGTGAAGCTTATGAGCAGTTGAAATCCGGTAGCACCGCGATCTTCGTGTTTGCTTTTGCGCTCATCATGGTCTTCCTGATTCTGGCGGCGCTCTATGAAAAATGGTCTCTGCCATTCAGCGTCATGTTTGCGGTACCCTTCGCGCTCTGTGGTGCGCTGCTGGCAGTCTTCCTGCGCGGCCTGGAAAACGATGTGTACTTTCAGATTGGTCTCGTTACCCTGATTGCACTGGCGGCTAAAAACGCCATCCTGATCGTCGAATTTGCGGTTGCCAATGTTGAAAAAGGTATGTCAGTGGTCGATGCAGCACTCCATGCGGCAGAAGTCCGGTTCCGCCCGATCATGATGACCTCCCTCGCCTTTATCCTCGGCTGCGTACCGCTGGCGATCGCCGTCGGTGCCTCAGCAAACAGCCGGCACTCCATCGGTACCGGCATCATCGGCGGCATGATTGGCGCCACCATGATCGCCATCATTTTTGTGCCTCTGTTCTTTGTGATCTTCGAAGAGCGCAGCGAGCAGAAGAAACAGATGGTTGCCAACACACCGGCCAAAGCAGGACCTCATCACCTGGACCCGGAGGGAGACGCATCGTGATGACGCACCCTCGTTTCAAAGTCCTTGCAGGGTTCATCGCTACGGCGCTGCTGTCGTCCTGTGCGGTCGGCCCCGACTATCAGCGACCCGACGTGAATGCCCCGGATCAGTTCCGCTCGGCTGAACGGGCTGAGGGTATTGCACCAGCCACGGCGCCCGTCGCGCGCGCCGACGACCCATGGTGGGAAGGCTTCAACGACCCGGTTCTCAACGAACTGGTTGAGGCCGGCCTACAGAACAACCGGGATCTGCAATCCTCTATTGCCCGGGTCAGCAAGGCACGGGGCCAACTCATCAAGACCCGTGGCCAGTTCTTCCCGCAGATTGATTACTACGGCGCCACCGAACGCGGTAAGTTCATGGGTCTGGACCAGACCGTGGTCACCAGTACGCCGGGCAGCCTGACAACCATCAGCACCGTAGCGCTGCCGGCCACCTGGCAGCTGGATGTCTTCGGTGGCCTCCGTCGTCAATACGAAGTTGCCAGCGCGAACCAGGCAGCGGCCATTGCCTCGCGCCAGGCTACGGCACTCAGCGTTGCTGGTGAGGTCGTCAACATTTACGTGACCCTGCGCTCACTGGATCAGCAACTGGCAGTTGCCCGCCAGACCCTCGAGAACTTCAAAGCCACACTGCGCATTTTCGAGCTCCGCTATCGCTATGGCACCGCCAATCTGGTTCAGGTCTCACAGATCCGATCCCAGGTCGATGCGGCAGAGGCGGCCATACCACCACTGGTTCAAGCCATTGGCGAACAGGAAAACAATCTGAGCTTCATGCTGGGTCGTAATCCGGGGCCCATCCCCCGCGGCAAACCTATTGGCCAGCTCGCGCTCGCCACGCCACCCGCCGGCCTGCCCTCTGACCTCCTTGAACGCCGACCTGACGTCCGCCTGGCGGAACAGCAGCTGGTTGCCAGTAACGCCCAGATCGGCGCTGTGAAGGCCCAATTCTTCCCGAACATCTCGCTGACTGGCACCATCGGTGCTTCGACGACCTCACTGGGTAACCTGTTCTCTCCCGGTAACAGCATCTGGGACTTGGGCGCGATTATTATGGGCCCCCTCTTCAAGGGGGGCGAGATCTATGGCCAGTACCAGAGCGCCAAGGCCGAACAGCAGGCCGTGCTAAGCCAGTATCTCAAAGCCGTTGAAGGTGCATTCCGCGATGCCGACACCGCGCTTCTGGCCACCGGAGAGTCGCGCAAATTAGTCAATGCGCGCGAACAGCAGGTCAGCACATTAACGACCTACGCCAATCTTTCCAGCATGCAGTTCGAGTATGGCTATACGGACTATCTGACGGTACTCAACGCCGAAGATAGCCTCTTCAGAGCACAGCTCGACCTGGCTCGCGGTCAGGCCGAACAGGCGCTCTCGCAAGTCGCGCTTTTCATGGCGCTGGGCGGCGGCTGGGAAGCGGCTGACAAGAAGACGATGAGCGCCAACAAGGCCATCGCCGAGGGCGACGACCCGCGCAACCCGGTCAATCAACAGGGATTCTGGCCATTCAAATAACGGCCATCTGCACGGGCCGCCTAATTCGGTTTAGGCGTCGTGTGTAGGAGTCGCTGCGCTTCGGCCATATCTCCCCGAACCAGCAACGGACTCTGGGCGGCGACCCGGTCAATCGCGCGCTCGATCTCAATCTGCTCGTCCTGCCGGGGTCGATGCAGCACAAAGTCGGCGACCCCCTGATTCAACTGTAACGAACGCGGATGCCCGATTCCGACCCGTAAGCGCCAGTAATCTGGTGTTCCAAGCGCGGACTGAATGTCTTTAAGACCGTTATGGCCACCACTGCTACCGCCCAATTTGACGCGTAACTGCCCGGGTAGCAGGTCCAGCTCGTCATGCAAAACCAGCACTTCTTCAGGTTGGATGCCATGAAAACGGGCGAAGGGACCGACCGACTGACCCGAGCAGTTCATATAGGTCTGCGGCTTAATCAGCCAGATCTTCCGGCCATCCACCGTCGCCGAGGCCACATCGGCCTTCATCTTTTTATCCGGACTAAATCCCGTCGCGCCCAACACGCGTGCCATTTCATCAATGGCCCAGCAGCCGGCGTTATGCCGGGTCTTCTCATACTCCGGGCCAGGGTTGCCAAGGCCAACGAGCAGACGAATGGGAGATATCGAGGTTGCAGTCATAAAGTGCAGAGTAACGTATTTCTATGAAAAAAGCCGTGCGGGCGAACCGGCACGGCTTCTTCGTATTTGCCGATAACCGGCAGACCCCGATTACTCGGCGGTCGGTGCGGCACCTGCGTCTGCAGCTTCACCCGCTTCGGCGTTCGAACCCTTGACGGCCATCACGGCAGCGACCACCGGGTTGCCCGCGCCGTGCTGAACAATGCGCACACCGGCCGGCAGCTTCAGATCGCTCACGTGCAGCGAGTGACCCATCACCAGATCCTTCAGATCCACTTCGATGTATTCCGGCAGTGCCTTCGGCAAACAGGCGATATCCACTTCGGTGATGACGTGGCTGACGATACCACCTTGCAGCTTGACGCCCGGGCAGACTTCACCATTGGTGAAGTGCAGCGGCACCTTGGTGTGCAGCTCGGTGTTCGCATCGACGCGCTGGAAATCCACATGCAGCACCAGCGGCTTGTAGGCGTGCAGTTGCACGTCGCGCAGCAGGACCTGCTCTTTCGCGCCATCCAGAACGGCCGTCACAACGGACGAATGGAAGGCTTCTTTACGCAGGCACTGATAGATGTCGTTGTGGTCGACGTCGAAGGAAACAGCCGGCTTGCCCGCGCCATAAATGACGCCGGGAACACGGCCAGCACGACGCAGGCGGCGGCTCGCACTCGATCCCTGCACATCGCGCTTGGTAGCATTAAATTCAAAACTGCTCATGATTAACTCCAGAAATTGGACAACCCGCGACCAGGTTCTCCGGTTAAACGACCTCGGCGGATGCCTCAGTCAATAAACAGCGAGGAGACAGAGTCTTCCTTGCTGATGCGGCGGATGGTTTCCGCCAGCAACTCTGCAACCGACAGTTGCCGGATGCGCGAACACTTTTGCGCGGCCTCGGTGAGCGGAATGGTATCGAGCACCACCAGCTCATCAAGTACCGAGTCATTCAGACGCTCGACCGCAGCACCCGACAGCACCGGGTGCGTACAGTAGGCAGTCACGCTGCGCGCGCCATTTTCCTTGAGGGCAACAGCCGCCTTGCACAGGGTGCCTGCCGTATCGACCAGGTCGTCGACGATGATGCAATCTTTGCCACTCACATCACCGATAATATTCATTACTTCCGACACGTTCGCCTTTGGGCGACGCTTGTCGATAATGGCCAGGTCGCACTCCAGGCGCTTGGCCAGGGAACGGGCGCGCACCACACCTCCGTGGTCGGGCGACACGACGATCGGCTTTTCCAGATGCTTGTTCTGGACATCATCCAGCAGGATCGGCAGGCCGTAGATGTTGTCGACCGGAATATCAAAAAAGCCCTGGATCTGCTCGGCGTGCAGATCCATCGTCATCACGCGGTCTACACCGGCAGCTACCAGCATGTTGGCCACCAGCTTGGCGGCGATAGGCACCCGGTTGGAACGTGAACGACGATCCTGACGGGCGTAACCGAAATACGGGATGGCGGCAGTAATCCGGCCGGCCGACGCACGCTTGAGCGCATCGACCATGACCAGGAGTTCCATTAGATTGTCGTTCGAGGGATGGCAGGTGGACTGCAGAACAAAGACGTCATTACCGCGAACGTGTTCCTGAATCTCGACACTGACCTCGCCATCCGAGAAGCGGCCCACATCGGCACGACCCAGCGGCAATCCGAGCCGCTCGGCAACATCGGCGGCCAGCTTGGGGTTGGCATTGCCGGAAAAGACCATCAGGTTCTGGAAGGCCATGATCTGCTTATCCTTTTGGTTTCCTGGACCAATCGGGCGCCTGTCGGCGACACATCATCAAACGCAACAAACAAAATGGGCAGCTGCTTTGGCAACTGCCCGGTATCTCTGGCTGGGGAGGAAGGATTCGAACCTTCGCATGCCGGAATCAAAATCCGGTGCCTTAACCAGCTTGGCGACTCCCCAACACACACCACGCGATGGTGGTGAGCGCGGAATTATATCGGATTTTTTGCGTTTGCACATCCCTTATGCGCCCCCGGGATAAGCTCGCTGAGCGGGTGTTGGGTCAGCCCTTGCGCCACCCACGCGCTCCATGCACCAGGGCCACTGGGCAAACGGGCCTTCACCGCCCGGGCGGTAGCCTCTTCATCAAATACGGCAAATACACAGGCCCCCGAACCGGTCATGCGGCAACGCCCTTGCACCTCTGGCTGCTGGCGCAGCCAGGTCAGGGCAGCGGCCACCTCCGGATAGCCCGTCAATGCCACACGCTCGAGGTCATTAACGCCGACGCCGCCCTTTAGGGCACTTTGCCATTGCTCCGGCAGGATCGGTCGCGTATCCCGGTGCAGCGCCGGTGATGAAAAGACGCCGGCGGTCGGTACCTCGACCCCGGGATGAATGATCAGATACCAGGCGGCTGGCAGATCCACCGGGGTAAGGGCCTCACCCACCCCTTCGGCAAAAGCACTGTGGCCGAACACAAAAACCGGCACATCGGCCCCCAGAGGCAACGCCAGCGACTGCAATTCCGCCTGGCTGGCACCCAGCCGCCACAGGCTATTTAACGCAATCAGCACTGTCGCCGCGTCCGAGCTGCCACCGCCCAGGCCGCCGCCCATGGGCAACTGTTTATCGAGCTGGATCGTCACCCCGTCGCAAATGCCTGCGGCCTGTCGCAATGCATGCGCCGCCCGCACAGTGAGGTCGTTTGCCGGTGCCACCCCCGGTATCGGATTGGCCAGAACGATCTGCCCATCGCTACGCGGCATAAAGTGCAAGGTATCCTGAAGCGCAACGAATCGGAAGAGTGTCTGCAGGGTGTGATACCCATCCGGCCGACGACCCGTCACATGCAGAAAAAGATTCAGCTTGGCCGGTGCCGGATATGCCGACGCCCAGTTCCAGCGCATCGCCAGATCCGGATCGGGCAATTGTGCCGGGGCTTTGAAGCTCATGACCGGACGCGGCTCATGGGGCGGGCTGTTCCGCCGGATCGCTGACCCCATTCCATTCCGTCAGGGCCAGCCGCAGCCATAAACCTTCGGGGCCTGCCGCCTCAATGGCCAGCGGCCAATCCGCCGGTGCCGGCGATCCATACCGATAGGCAAACTGCCAATCACTCGACGAAGCCGCTACCACGCGCGCCGCGGGATCCCGCTGCTGAACCGATGCCGGTGGCCATTGCCCGCGCAACCAGCGCTGCGCCGGCAGATCCGGTAAGGCAATACCGGCCAGCGACTGCCCAAGCGCGCCCAAATGGGTCGCTTCGCCCCGCTTGCCCCGGGCATCCTGCCAACGCACCCCGGTAGGCGTCATATCCACACGGGCCAAGGTATTACCCAGCGGACCAATCACCCACAGCACATCCTCCGAGGGCGTGTGCTGCCAGGCAAAACGCCCGGCGACTGGTTCACTCTCCGCGGAACCGGCCATAGCGCTCTGCCCTGCCGCAAATCGGCCAGCCACCTGCCAGTTCGTTGCCCGGGTCGCAGCATCCGCCTCCTGATTCACCGCGCCCGGGCCCGATACGTGGGCACACGCCATCAGCGTCATGCTAAATCCCAGGACCATCGCGCGCATCCAGAGCCCTGCCCGAATCGGCATTACAGACTCCTCGGTGCGACCCGAGGGAGCGCACCCGGCAACGCCTTGCCTGCGTCCTTCAGCTCGGGGTTATCCGGAAAACGCTGGCTGGCGGCACGCCAGAGCTGCAAAGCCTCGTTATCACGCCCCATGGCCTTCAATACCACCACCTG
The DNA here is from genome assembly GCA_964604465.1 of uncultured Dechloromonas sp. Lineage (GTDB taxonomy): Bacteria > Pseudomonadota > Gammaproteobacteria > Burkholderiales > Rhodocyclaceae > Fluviibacter. The sequence goes on from CAZRYZ010000037.1 coordinate 7,119, forward strand.
GTGGGCAATGATTTCCGGGTCCGTCCGCAGTGCCGCCGCCCGATTCAGATACTCGAGCGCCAGATCCAGCTTGTTCTCCCGGTAGCAAAGCCAACCCATGCTATCGAGAATGAACGGATCATTAGGCGACAGTGACAAGGCCTTCTCGATGAGCCGACGCGATTCTTTAAGCCGCACGTTCTTGTCGGCATAGGTAAACCCCAGGGCGTTATACGCCTGGGCGTATTTCGGGTCGCGGCGGATCACCTCGCGCATACTGCGCTCGAAAAGATCCGGCTTGCCCGCCCGTTCGGCCAGCATTCCCAGCTCATAGCGCAGCGTGACATTGCCCGGATCCTTACGCAGGGCACGCTCAACTACCGCAAGCGCGGCAGGGTTATCGCCCTGTTCACGGAGCAGTGCGGCTTGTCCCATCACCAGTTCGGCACGCGCTGCCGGGGTGGTCGCTGGAGTGTCCTGCAGCAACGCCTGTGCGCCTGCCAGGTCGCCTCGACGGCTCATCAGGTTGGCTGCCCGCAGCCGAGCCGGCAACAGGTATTCGCCCACACCCACCTGGCGATAATGCAGGATGGCCTGCGCCGTGGAAGACATGTGCGCACTTGTGTCCGCACTTGCATTATTGCCGCGTTCGATATCCGCCCGCGCCTCGTAGGCAAGCCCCAGGTTGTATTCGATCAGTGAAGTATCAATCGAATCCACCTTGAGTAGCCGGTTCAGGGCTTCGATCGCTAGATCCGGTGACTGCGCCTGGATCGCAATGGCCGCGACAGCGAACAGTGGCTCAGGGGCCACATCCGCCTGCTCGACCACCTGAGCCACTTCGATACGCGCCTCCGTCAAATGGCCAGCGACCAGCAGTTGCTGTGCGTACAGAGCGCGCACGGTCGCTGCCTTCGGATAGTCTGCGAGGAAACGGGCAAACAACGGCAACACGGCCTCTGGTGTCCGTTTTGCCACAATCTGGGCTTCAAGCAGTAAAGCCGGTTCGGAATCCGGCTGCAAGCGGCGAGCCTCGCGCGCATTGTTCAATACGGCGTCATCATCTCCGGCCCGCAAGGCAAACTGGGCGCGCGCCAGGTAGGCCTCCGGCATCGAAAGGTAGGGCGCCGTAACCATCTCAGCCAGTGCCCGGGCCTTCTGCGGGTCGGCATTCGCTGGAAAACGCTGGGGCAATTGCAGCAGGGCGCGTCTGCGCTGATCATCCGGCAACAAGGCCAGGTAACGAACCAGGATCGGCTGGGCCTCGGCATAACGGCCGAGGAGTATCTGCGTGCCGGCCAGAGCATTCAGGGCATCGGTCGACTCCGGCTCTTTTTCTACCCAGAGCCGAGCAGTTTCCAGCATCAGCTCTGGGTGACGGTTCAAGGCAGCCACTTCCATCGTGCGGCGGAAAATCCCGGCATCATTGAACTTAAGCGCCAGATCGGCATAGGCCGCCAGGGCTACCTGCGGTTTATCGCGCTTGAGTGCGATCTCGGCCAGCACGACCTCGAAGACCACCTGGGGTGGGGTATCGGTGGCGACTTCCGGTTGCGGTTCAGCATGCGCCACAAGACTAGTCGCACAAACCCCAAGGAGGATTGCGTGCAGACGATGGCGAAATCGAAGAAGAGACAGGGCATCGCCGCCAGATCGCGGCAACAGGTTTTGCAAGAACGGCATGGTGGCGCTATCTTATCCCGTCTTGACCGCATTGCGCTGAAACCGCCACCAGGAATCTTTACGATGCCCGAATTACCCGAAGTCGAAGTCAGCCGTCTGGGGCTCCTACCGGAACTTAAAGGCCGCGTGATCACTGGCGCGGTCACGCGCACGCCCAAACTGCGTTACCCCCTGCCGCGCAGCCTAGGCAAACGGCTGCTTGGCGCCCGTCTTGCCAACATCCGCCGGCGCGCAAAATATCTGCTGCTGGATATCGATCAGCTACCCAACGACCAAACTGCCACGCTGATTCTGCATCTGGGCATGTCCGGCAGCCTGCGTATCGTCCCCGCCGGCACCCCGCCCCAAACCCATGATCATGTCGATATTGAATTCGGTGACAGGGTTTTACGCCTCCGCGACCCGCGACGCTTTGGTGCGCTACAGTGGCACGACAACCAGACACCCATTCATGATCACCCACTCATCCGGGTGCTGGGCGTTGAACCGCTGGAAGATGATTTTGATGGCAAATGGCTGCACGATCATTTGCGCAAGCGATCCGGCCCGATCAAACCGGTGCTGATGGACAGCCATATGGTGGTGGGGATCGGCAATATCTACGCGGCCGAAAGTCTGTTCCTGTCGGGCATCTCGCCCCTGCGGTCTGCACAAAAGATCAGTGCGGCACGTTGTCACCGCCTGGCCGATGCCGTCAAACAGACTTTATCGGCAGCAATCGCAGCAGGCGGCTCTAGCGTCCGCGACTATGTCCACTCGGATGGCGGCGCCGGCTGTTTCCAGCTTCAATGCGCCGTTTATGAACGCGAGGGCGCGCCCTGCGTGGGCTGTGGCAAACCGGTCAGAAAAATCCGGCAGGCAGGGCGGTCAACGTTTTACTGCCCGAATTGCCAGAAATAAAACCGGCTTTTCTCTCTGTGGTGTCCGGTATGGATTCGCAGCTCAGGTGCCGCTACGCGCCAATTCGCTGCTCACGCACACCGAACACCACAATGAACCGCATGTGTTGCAAAAGTCGGGGGTGAGATGCAGTACGAGGCGCCCGGCGCAGAGCGACCGAGACATATCATGTGATAGGCGAGGGAGCGAGCACCGCGCAACGAAGTAATGCGCTCACTCCCTGGCTTTTGAATTACTTGCCGGTGAGCTTTTCGTACTTCGCCCAAAGCTGATCCTGCGATTCCTCATGCGCCGGATCCTTCGGAATACAGTCGACCGGGCAGACCTGCTGGCACTGCGGCTCATCATAGTGACCCACACACTCGGTGCATTTGTTCGGATCAATTTCGTAAATTTCCGGACCCTGCGAGATGGCCTCGTTCGGGCACTCGGGTTCGCAGACATCACAGTTGATGCACTCATCGGTAATCATGAGCGACATGGCAGACTCCTGGACAACGTTTCAGACAAGGGGCGATTTTCGCCGATTCGCGCATTTTAAGCCAGCCCAAATCCTTTAAGACCCTATCGATTCGCGGGTTTTCCCCAACCACGCTCCATAAATCGCTCGTTAATGTGTGGCGGCACGAATGAACTGACATCGCCCCCCAGCCGGGCAATTTCCCGGACCATGGTGGCCGAGACGAACATATGCCTTTCGCCCGGCGTGAGAAAAACGGTTTCTACTTCCGGGTACAAACGGCGATTCATCCCCGCCATCTGGAATTCATATTCGAAGTCCGATACGGCGCGCAGTCCACGGATCAGCACTTTGGCTTTCTGGGCATGCACAAAATCCATCAGCAGCCCGTCAAAACCGACCACGCGCACATTCTTGAACGGCGCCAGAACGGCTTCTGCCATCGCCACACGCTCCTGCAGCGTAAAGACCGGTACCTTCGCGCGGCTCTCGGCAACGGCCAGCACCACCTCGTCAAACAGACCGGCAGCACGGCGCACCAGATCCTCGTGACCGCAGGTCAGGGGATCAAAGGTCCCGGGATAAATGGCAATTTCTCGTTTCAGCATGTCAGACAGATCCGGTCGGTTGCGTGCAGTGGTTGCGTGTATTCATACAGATGATAATGCACCTGGCCGGCCTTGCCCTGCCTGATGCAGAGCAGGCCGGGTGCCAGCTGCGCCGGCAGCGCCTGCTCGGACTCAATGTAGACCCGGGCGCCCTCAGCCAGATGCGGCAATAACGGCATGATGATGCGATCCAGCCACCCCTGTCCATAGGGCGGGTCAAGAAAGACCAAATCCAGTGCAACCTGGCCTTGACCGGCTGGCGCCGCCAGGTAGGCCAACGCATCGCCACTAACCACGCGCAAACCGGGTTCAGCCAGCAGATCGGCTGCGTTCTGCAAGCTTTTCGCCACCCGCGGCGCCTGCTCCACCAGCACCACCGAAGCCGCACCGCGGGAGGCCGCCTCGAAACCCAGCGCCCCCGAACCGGCAAACAGATCCAAACAATGCCAGCCGTTCAGATTCTGCCCCAGCCAGTTAAACAGGGTTTCACGCACGCGATCCGGTGTCGGGCGCAGTCCCGGCGCATCAGCGACCGGCAACTTGCGGCCCCGGTGCCTGCCCCCAATAATCCGGACCTGGTTCGGGCGGCCCACCGCCCCATTGCCTCCCCCGTTGGCCGCACGTTTCATCGACCTAGTCCGTAGCTACCCTAATGGTAATCAAGCGTTCAGGTACGACATGTTTGCGGAACGCCTCACGCACGCCCTCCGGCGTCAGTGCCCGCACCCGTGCCGGGTACTGTTCTAGCCAATCCGTTGGCAAGCCGTAAAACGCCATCACACCCAGGTTAGCCGCCAGTTTGCTATTGGAGTCGATCCGCAAGGCAAAACCACCGGCGATATTGTCCTGCGCCGCCTTCAACTGCGCCGCGGTCGGGCCGCGCGATAGAAATCCGTCGACGACCTCATTCACGACCTTGAGCGCATCGTCAGCCTGTGCCCGTTTGGTCTCCAGGCCAATCGTAAATGGCCCGGCCACCAGCTGCGGCTGGAAGTAGCTGTACACGCTATAGGCATAACCCCGCTTTTCGCGGACTTCCTTCGTCAGCAGAGACACAAAGCCACCGCCGCCCAGCGTGTAGTTGCCCACCTGGAGTGCGATCTGCGCCGGGTCGTCCCGGGCCACCGAGGGCATACCCACCAGCAGGTGCGATTGGGATGCCGGGTGATCAACCCGGACCACGGCGGCCTTCGTGGCCGGCGGTGTCGGCAGCGTCTTGCTCACCGATGTCTGATCCGGAGGCAGATCAGCCAGTAGTTGCTGCGCCAGCGCCTCGGCTTCTGCACGGGTCAGATCTCCCACGATCGCCACACTGGCCCGACCCGGGGTGATATGTCGCCGCCAGAAATCGGTGACATCCCCATGGCTAAGCCCTTCCAACGAGGCCGGTGTGCTCAGACGCCCGTAGGGATGATTCGCATAAATAGACGACATATACGCGCGCTGAGCCAGCACCTGCGGCTTGGTCAGCGCATCCTTCAGCGCAGCCACCGAACGGGCACGATCACGATTGAAAATAGCCTTGTCAAACCGCGGGCGAGCCATCACATCGGCCATCAACCCGAATGCCACGTTGCGGCGCTCCGGATCTGACAAGGTCCGCAACGAAACGGTGGCGCTGTCCATGCCCGCCCCCGCCGAAAGGCTTGCCCCAATATCAGCCAGTGTTTCGGCAATCTGCTGTTCATTGCGGGCACCGGCGCCCTGATCCATCAGGCTAGCAGTCAACGAGGCCAAGCCGGGTTTGTCTGCCGGATCAAAAGCCGCCCCCGCCAGAAACAACACCTGCACATCCACAATGGGCAAGGCGTGCGTCTCGATAAAGTAGACGCGCGCGCCCTGAGTCGTAGTCCACGATTGAACCGGCGTTGCCCATGCCGCGCCGGAGCCAATGCCCGCCCAAAGAAAGACAACGGCTAAAAAAGATTTTATGCTCAGTCTCATCATCACTCCTCGTCGCCCTTAGTGGCGGCCCTGCGCCGAAGCCGACTGCGCCCGCTTGGCACGCGCCACCATCTC
>CAZRYZ010000038.1:0-12628 GCA_964604465.1 uncultured Dechloromonas sp.
AATTTCATGGAAGTTGCCTACCTGCTGAAGACCGGCGAACTGCCGACCAAGGCCGAGAAGGAAGACTTCGAAAACAACATCAAGCTGCACACCATGGTGCACGACCAGATCAGCCGTTTCTACAATGGCTTCCGTCGTGACGCACACCCGATGGCCATCATGGTTGGTGTGGTTGGCGCGCTGTCGGCTTTCTATCATCATGGTGAAGATTACTCGAAGCCGGAAGTACGCAGCATTGCCTTCAACCGTATCGTGGCTAAGATGCCGACGATCGTTGCCATGGCCTATAAGTACTCGATCGGTCAGCCGTTCATGTACCCGCGTAATGATCTGGGCTACACCGCCAACTTCATGCACATGATGTTCGGTACCCCGTGCGAAGAGTACAAGCCGAACCCGGTTCTGGTGCGCGCTCTCGACATTATCTTCACGCTGCATGCCGACCACGAGCAAAATGCCTCGACCTCGACCGTCCGTCTGGCCGGCTCGTCGGGTGCCAACCCGTTCGCTACCATGGCTGCCGGTATCGCCTGTCTGTGGGGTCCGGCACACGGTGGTGCCAACGAAGCCTGTCTGAACATGCTGGAAGAGATTGGTGACGTCTCGCGCGTGCCGGAATATATTGCTCGCGCCAAAGACAAGAACGACAGCTTCAAGCTCATGGGCTTCGGTCACCGCGTCTACAAGAACTTCGACCCGCGCGCCAAACTGATGCGCAAGGTCTGCTACGACGTGCTTCAAGAACTGGGTCTTGAAAACGACCGCCTGTTCAAGCTGGCCATGGAACTGGAAAAGATCGCCCTGGAAGATCCGTACTTTGTCGAGAAGAAGCTCTACCCGAACGTGGACTTCTACTCGGGCATCGTTCAAAAGGCTCTGGGCATCCCGACCGACATGTTCACCTGTATTTTTGCTCTGGCACGTACCGTCGGCTGGATGACGCAGTGGGAAGAAATGATCACCGATCCGGAATACAAGATCGGTCGTCCGCGCCAGCTGTACACCGGTGCTGCCCGTCGCGACGTCAAGCCGCTCGAGAAGCGCTAATCGCAGGATCAGCATGACTCCGGAAGGGGCGGCTTTGCCGCCCTTTTCCACAAGGGGCGCTGTGTGCAAGCGCAGCATCCCTTCAGAATTAAGACGTTGCGCAGTCAACATACCAGAGGAAGGGAATCCTCCGATTCCCGCAAACATAACGATCAACCGACTACGGTGACCATGATGATGAAGGAACAATTCGAGACCTCCTATCTGTTCGGCGGCAACGCGCCGTTCGTGGAGGAGTTGTATGAAGCCTGGCTGGAGGATGCCGCATCGGTCCCCGAATCCTGGCAGAAGTACTTTGACGATCTGGCGCGTCAGCCGGGTGCAGCTGCCCGTGACGTGGCGCATGCGCCGGTCATCGCTGCCTTTGAGGCAGCCGGACGAACCGGCTTCCGTCCCACCGGGTCGGCCTCGGGTGGTGATGTTCAGAAGAACCTTGCGGTTGAGAACCTCATCAACGCCTATCGCTTCAATGGCCACCAGCGTGCTGATCTGGATCCGCTCAAACGCGATGTGCGTCCGCCGGTGACCGATCTGGACCCCAAGACCTATGGTCTCACTGATGCCGATATGTCGCGCAGCTTTGATACGGGTGACTTCAAGGTGGGTTCGGGCACCAGTGCACCGCTCAACCAGATCATCGATGCCCTGAAGCAGACCTACTGCCATCACATCGGCGTCGAATACATGTACATGACCTCGTACGAGGAGAAGCAGTGGCTGCAGGCACGGATCGAACCGAATCGTGGCCAGGCAGCCTATTCGGCCGAAGAGAAGAAGCGCTTCCTTGAGCGCCTCACCGCTGCTGAAACGCTCGAACGTTACCTGCATACCCGCTATGTCGGCCAGAAGCGTTTCTCACTGGAAGGCGGCGAGTCGCTCATCTTGTCCATGGACGAACTGATCCGCGTCGCGGGCGGCATGGGCGCCAAGGAAATCGTGATCGGTATGGCTCACCGTGGCCGTCTGAATGTCCTTGTCAACACCCTGGGCAAGAAGCCGTCCATGCTCTTCGATGAGTTCGAAGGCAAGAAGAAAGTCGATCTCGGCTCGGGTGACGTCAAGTACCACATGGGCTACTCATCAGACGTCTCGACGGCGGGTGGTCCGGTTCACCTGACGCTCGCTTTCAACCCGTCGCACCTCGAAATCGTTAACCCGGTGGTTGAAGGCTCTGTCTTTGCCCGTCAGTTCCGTATCGGTGAAGATGGCAAGAACGAAATTATTCCGGTACTGATCCACGGTGACGCCGCCGTAATCGGTCAGGGCTGCAACCAGGAGATGCTCAACTTCGCGCAGACCCGCGGTTACGGCACGGGCGGTACGATCCATATCGTGGTTAACAACCAGATTGGCTTTACCACCTCGGATCCCCGCGACTACCGTTCGGGTTTCTACTGTACCGACATCTTCAAGATGTCGGACTCACCGATCTTCCACGTCAATGGCGACGATGCCGAAGCCGTGGCACTGGTCACGCGCCTGGCGGTCGAATACCGTCAGACCTTCAAGAAAGACGTCGTCATCGACATCTTCTGTTTCCGTAAGCTCGGCCATAACGAGCAGGATGAGCCCATGGTTACCCAGCCGCTCATGTACAAGAAAGTACAAGCGCACCCGGGTACCCGCAAGGTCTACGCTGATCAGCTGGTGGCTGCCGGTGTGGTGCCCGCCGAAGGTCCGGACAGCATCATCAAGGATTACCGTGCCCACCTCGACCGGGGTGAACTGCTGGTCAATCCGGTGATCTCTGACTATAAGCGCAAAAACGCCCAGGACTGGACCCCATTCACCAGCAAGCAGTACATCGAAACGGTGAACACCAAGGTGCCGGCCAAAGAACTCAAGCGTCTGGGTCTGAAGCTCGCCGAAGTGCCGGAAGGCTTCGTTCCACATTCGCGCGTGAAGAAGATTCTCGAAGACCGCAAGGCCATGGCCGAAGGTAAGCTGCCGATCGACTGGGGTATGGGTGAGAACCTGGCCTACGCCACGCTGCTGGCTGAAGGCTTTGGTGTCCGTATCTCGGGTGAGGACGTCGGTCGGGGCACCTTCTTCCACCGCCACGCCACCATTCACGATCAGAACCGTGAAAGCTGGGACAAGGGCAGCTACCAACCGCTGGCCCATCTGCAGGATGGCCAGGCACCGTTCCAGTGTTATGAGTCGGTACTCTCTGAAGAGTCGGTGCTCGCCTTCGAATATGGTTACGCCACTGCCGAGCCCAATCAACTCGTCGTCTGGGAAGCCCAGTTTGGTGACTTCGTCAACGGTGCGCAGGTCGTGGTTGACCAGTTCATCGCCTCAGGTGAGACCAAGTGGGGTCGCGGCTGTGGTTTGGTCATGCTCCTGCCGCATGGCTACGAAGGGCAGGGTCCAGAGCACTCATCGGCTCGCCCGGAGCGTTTCATCCAGCTCTGCGCCGAAATGAACATGGAAGTCTGTGTGCCGTCGAGCGCCAGCCAGATCTACCATGTACTTCGTCGTCAGATGGTTCGCAAACAGCGCAAGCCGCTGGTCATCTTCTCGCCGAAGTCGCTACTCCGTAACAAGGATGCCAGCTGCTCGATGGACGATCTGGCCAAGGGTGAATTCAAGCGCGTCATCGGTGAAATTGACGACCTGAATCCGGCCAAGGTGACCCGTATCATCCTGTGCACGGGCAAGGTCTACTACGAACTGCTCAACGCCCGTCGTGAGCGTAAGCTCGACAACATCGCCATCATTCGCATCGAACAGCTCTATCCGTTCCCGGAAGAGTCATTCAAGGCAGAACTGGCGAAGTTCCCGAAAGCCACCGAGATCGTCTGGTGTCAGGAAGAACCGCGTAACCAGGGTTTCTGGTACTGGTTCGCATCGCGTCAGCACCTGGCCCGTTCGGTGGGTCCGAAACAGAATCTGCTTCTCGTCTCGCGTCCGGCAGCAGCATCGCCGGCCGTTGGCTACCTGGCCAAACATAACGAGCAGCACAAGGCATTGATCGAGTCCGCAATGGGCAAGATCGAGTATTAATAACCATAAGAGTCCGTGGAGAGAACAATGGCAATTATCGACGTCAAAGTCCCGCAACTATCTGAATCGGTCGCCGAGGCCACCCTGGTGTCCTGGCACAAGAAAGAGGGCGAAGCCGTTTCCCGCGATGAAAACCTCATCGATATTGAAACCGACAAGGTCGTGCTGGAATTGCCCGCCCCGGATGGCGGCGTGATCGTCAAGCTGATCAAGGGGGATGGCGATACCGTCGTCTCGGGTGAAGTTATTGCCCAGATCGATACGGCGGCTACTGCCTCGGCACCGGCCCCGGCTGCTGCTGCCGCACCGGCTGCGGCGCCTGCCGCGGCTCCGGCCGCCGCGCCTGCTGCAGCGGCTGCTGCCCCTGCAGGGACGGCTAGCCCGTCAGCCCGCAAGATCCTGGAAGAGAAGGGTGTTGCTGCCGCTGACGTTGCCGGTTCTGGCCGTGGTGGTCGAGTGACCAAGGAAGACGCTGTTGCTGCCCAGCCGAAGGCTGCAGCGGCTGCTGCACCGGTGGCGCTGGGTGACCGTGCCGAACAGCGCGTCCCCATGTCGCGTCTGCGTGCCCGTATTGCCGAGCGTCTGATCCAGTCGAAGAACGAAAACGCCATCCTGACCACCTTCAACGAAGTGAATATGGGTCCGGTCATGGCGCTGCGTAAGCAGTATGCCGAGAAATTCGAAAAGCAGCATGGCGTCCGTCTGGGCTTCATGGGCTTCTTCGTCAAAGCGGCTTGTGCAGCCCTGCAGAAGTTCCCGATCCTCAATGCCTCGGTGGACGGCAATGACATCGTCTACCATGGCTACATCGACATCGGTATTGCTGTCGGTTCCCCGCGCGGTCTGGTTGTGCCCATCATCCGTAACGCGGATCAGCTGAGCATCGCCGAGATCGAAATGAAGATCGCCGAATTCGGTGCCAAGGCCAAGGACGGCAAGCTGTCGATGGAAGAACTGTCGGGCGGTACCTTCTCGATCTCCAACGGGGGTGTGTTTGGTTCGATGCTGTCGACCCCGATCATCAACCCGCCGCAATCAGCCATCCTCGGCATCCATGCCACGAAGGATCGCGCTGTAGTGGAAAACGGTCAGGTTGTGATCCGTCCGATCAACTACCTTGCCATGTCCTACGACCACCGCATCATCGACGGCCGTGAAGCTGTCCTGGGCCTGGTCACCATGAAGGAAGCGCTGGAAGATCCGGCCCGCCTCCTGCTCGGCGTCTAAGAAAGGAACATCACGATGTCCCAGCAATTTGACGTACTCGTGATTGGTGGCGGCCCTGGCGGTTATGTAGCTGCCATTCGCGCCGCACAGCTCGGCTTTAAGGTCGCCTGCTGTGAATCCAACCCCTATGCCGACCCGAAGGGTCAACCGCGCCTGGGCGGTACCTGCCTGAACGTGGGTTGTATCCCGTCGAAGGCACTATTGCATACCTCGCACCTATTCGAGGAGGCCGGTCACGCTTTTGCCGACCAGGGTATTACCGTCGGCGCCCCGAAGATCGATGTGGCCAAGATGATTGCCCGCAAGGCCAACATCGTGACGCAACTGACCCAGGGAATTGCCGGCCTGTTCAAAAAGAACAAGGTCACTTTCCTGGCTGGCCACGGCACATTTGTCGGCGCCAATGCCAACGGGTATCAGGTCAAGGTCGGCAAGGAAACGGTCGAGGCCAAGCAGGTCATCGTAGCGACCGGCTCGACGGCCCGCCATCTGCCGGGTGTACCGGTCGATAACGAAGTCGTTTGCGACAACATTGGTGCACTCGAAATTGGTGCGGTTCCTAAGAAGCTGGCCGTGATTGGCGCTGGTGTCATCGGCCTGGAAATGGGCAGCGTGTGGCGTCGTCTGGGCGCAGAAGTCACCGTTCTGGAAGCCATGCCGGATTTCCTGGCGGCTGCTGATCAGGATGTGGCTAAAGAAGCCCAGAAGATCTTCACGAAACAAGGCCTCTCCTTCAACTTCGGCGTCAAGATCGGTGATATCAAGGCCACCAAGAAGGGCGTCACGATCAACTACACCGACAAAGATGGCAAGGCTCAGAAGCTTGAAGCCGACCGTTTGGTCGTGTCGATCGGCCGTATCCCCAATACCGATGGTCTGGGTGCCGACAAGGTTGGTCTGAAGATCAACGAACGTGGCATGATCGAAGTCGACGGCCACTGCAAAACCAACCTGCCGGGTGTCTGGGCGATTGGTGACGTGGTACGCGGCCCGATGCTGGCTCACAAGGCCATGGAAGAGGGCGTTGCCGTTGCCGAACTGATGGCGGGTCAGGCGGGTCATATCAGCTTCGACTTTATCCCCTGGGTCATCTACACCGATCCGGAAATTGCCTGGGTCGGCAAGACGGAGCAACAGCTCAAGGCAGAAGGCGTGGCCTACAAGGCTGGCAAGATCCCGTTCATGGCTAATGGTCGTGCGCTGGGCGCCGGCAATGCCCAGGGCTTCGTCAAGATGCTGGCCGATGCCAAGACAGATCGCATCCTCGGCGTACATATCATCGGCCCGAATGCCTCGGAGCTGATCGGTGAGTGCGTGGTGGCGATGGAATTCGGTGCCGCCAGTGAAGACCTGGCCCGTATCTGCCATGCCCACCCGACGCTGTCGGAAGTGGTGCATGAAGCGGCCCTGGCTTGCGATAAGCGTCCGTTACACTTCTAAGCGTTACTCGAATCAACAAAAAACGGAAGCCTCGGCTTCCGTTTTTTGTTGTGAGGGGTCTGGCTTATTTCTTGAGCCAGCCCTTCTTGTGGAAATACCAGAAGGGCACAGTAATCGAAACCGCCATCAGTGCCAGCGAGAACGGGTACCCGTATTCCCAATCCAGCTCAGGCAGGAAGCGGAAGTTCATACCATAGATGCTGGCAATTAACGTAGGTGGCAGCATGGCCACCGAGGCCACCGAGAAGATCTTGATAATACGGTTCTGATTAATATTGATGAAACCAACCGTTGCATCCATCAGGAAGTTCAGCTTGTCGAATACAAAACCCGTGTGGCCATCGAGCGAGTCGATGTCGCGCAGGATCTGGCGACCTTCGTCGTTCTGATGATCGTTGAGTAGTTTCACGCGCATCAGGAACGACACAGCGCGGCGGGTATCCATTAGGTTACGACGAATCCGGCCATTCAAGTCTTCCTCGACGGCAATGCCCGACAGGACGACACCGGCCGTGTCATCGGACATTTCGCTCCCCAGAACCTGCTTGCTGAAGTTATCCAGGCGATCATAAATGCCTTCGATAATGTCGGCGGAGTATTCGACATCAATATCGAGCAGCTGCAACAGGACATCCTTCTCGTCCCGGACGTAGTAGGGCTGGCGACGTGCCCGCAGGCGGAGCAGACGGAACTGAGCCAGTTCGTCACGGCGCAGGCTGAACAGCATGCCGTTCTTGAGAATAAAAGCAACCCGCATGGTGTTGCTATCTTCATCGGTGTGCTGGAAAAAGTCGGAACGGATGTGGAGTTCACCGTTTTCTTCTTCAAAGAAACGAGCCGAGGCTTCTAGGTCATCAACCTCGTCGGCTTCGGGCAGCACAATTGAAAACTGAACTTTTGCCCACTCGCGCTCCTCCTCAGTCGGGGACTCGAAGTCGACCCAGACAGGATGGCAGTGCTGCAGATCTTCCAGTGACTCGACAGTCACCTGCTGCAAGCGGCCGTGGTTGAGTTCAAAAGCGGTAATCATGGCGCGAACTATACCCGTGGCGGTGCCATCGGACAAGCCAATTCCACAATTAGATCAGAGAGATGCCTAGGGTTTTTGATCCGGAACCGGGGTCTTGGGTACGTCAGTGCCTGCCGTATCCGGCGCATTCTTGAGATTGGGCGTCAGCGGCTGGCCAGCAGCCTTCTTGGCTTTGATTTCTTTGACCGTTTCTTCCAAAGCCACAAAGCGTTCCGGAGTTGCGGGGTGGGTCGATGTATGACTGCTCTGAATCGCAGCGGGCGATAGGGCGGCCATGCGCCGCCAGAATTGCGGGGCATTATCGATATCGCCGCCCGATTGGGCCATGATGTAGAGTCCCACGTAATCGGCCTCGGCCTCGAAGCCCTGCGAGAAGGCATTACCCCCCAGATTGCCAAATAGCCCCTGGGTCGGAATCTTGAGGAGTATCTGGGCTGCAATGTCCAGAATGCTGCCCAATGTGTAATTGGTCATCTTGGCCCGCATATGACCCATCGAGTTGTGCGCGATTTCGTGCGAAATTACCAGACCCAGTTCGGTATCGTTGCTGGCAAAGCGCATCATTCCCCGCTGGATAATCACCTGGTTTCCGTCCGCATAGGCATTGACCTCATCACCATTGCCCAGAACGACCGGGTAGCTGCAGGCGCGGTCCGGATGAATCAGCAGGCTTCGTGATTGCGCCGCCCCCTTGGCGGGCTGGCGCTGTATGTCAACGCGCAGGGCTTGTCCATTGCGCGACTGTTCGCGAATCTGGTTAAGAGTTTCCTTGACGGCATCCGCTCCAGCACCGCTAACCTGCCAGCTGCCCACCTGGCGGAGCGTGTCGCCGGTTTTAACGCCAGCCTTGTCGGCGGCGGATTGCGGCACCACATAGACGACCTGGACCGCATCGCTGAGCTGATACTCGGATGCGGCAGTATCCCGGAACTGCTCGCCGAGCAGGGTGGTGCTGTTGGCCAGCGCCATCCCTGTCGTATAGCGGATGTCATCACCGCAGAGATCAGAGCCCTTGGTCAGGAGCGGGTAGCTCACCTTCATCAGGCGGCGCTGGTCTTCCAGATAGGCCTGCAAGGCTATCTGTCTTTGCTTGCGGGCCTCGGTTTCTGCCGCAACATCACTAACCCGAACCCGCTGTGTGGTCGGGGCACAGGCCGCCAGCAACGTGCATGCAACAACGCCCGCCACCAGTCGAACCAGTGTGCGGGCGCTAGGCATTAAAGGTATTAACCGCTGTGTCAGATTACTGCTCCAGCAGACTGCGCAGCATCCACGCAGTTTTTTCGTGGATCTGGATGCGCTGGGTCAGCAGATCGGCCGTTGCTTCATCGCCTGCTTTCTCGACCAGCGGGAAAAGGGCGCGTGCTGTGCGCACCGTCGCCTCATTGCCCGAGACCAGCTCCTTGATCATATCCACTGCCTTGGGCACGTCCTTGCAATCCTTGATCACCGTTAGCTTGGCAAACTCGCTGTAGGAACCGGGGGCAGGAAAGCCCAGAGCACGGATCCGTTCTGCAATCGCATCAGACGCCAGCCACAGCTCGTTGTACTGGGTTTCGAACATCAGATGCAGCGTCTGGAACATGGGACCAGTTACATTCCAGTGAAAGTTGTGTGTTTTGAGATAAAGCGTGAAATTATCCGCAGCGAGCTTGCTTAGCCCGGCGGCGATCGCCTTGCGGTCTTTTTCAGGGATACCGATATCAATCTTCATAACAACCTCCTGTTTGGGCAACGTGTTGGGTCATCGAAGCCCCGTGGCTCATTATGCATAAAATCTGCCCAATGACCAATGGGCGAAGGCATGCCATTCCGCGGTAGAATATTGCCATGGACATGGCGTTACTGAACCCCAATTCGCCCGGCATGCTCGGCGCCTACGCATCAGCCCTTGAGGCCAAGGGGTTTCAGCCAGATCCGGCCCAGATGCGTGCGGTGGAGCGCCTGGAAGACCTGTATCACGCATTGATGAGCTTCAAGTCAGCGCGTAGCAGCACGCTGAAGCGGATGCTGTCCTCGCCTTCGGTACCGCAGGGGGTTTATTTCTGGGGTGGGGTTGGTCGCGGTAAGAGCTTTATCATGGACTGCTTCTTTGCCGCTGTTCCCTATAAACGCAAGAAGCGGATTCACTTCCATGCATTCATGCACCAGATCCACGCCGAATTGCGCGAGCACGCTGGTAAGGCCGACCCGTTGGTTCCCGTCGCGACGCGTATTGCCAAAGAAACCCGCCTGCTGTGCTTTGACGAATTCCATGTTTCCGATATCGCCGATGCCATGATCCTGGGTCGCCTCCTCGAACTGCTGTTCGAAAAAGGGGTGGTCTTTGTTATGACCAGCAACTATCCGCCGGATAATCTGTATCCCAATGGCCTGCAGCGCATGAACTTTCTGCCGACCATCGAACTTCTCAAGAAGAAGCTCAATGTGATGCCTCTGGATGGTGGCCAGGACTACCGCTTACGTAAACTGGAAGTGATGCCGGTGTTTCATGTGCCGCATGATGATGAAACCGAGCGGGCGCTGGCCGAGTATTTCACGGTGGCAGCGACTTTACCCGGCGTAACGGGTGAAAGTATTGAGGTCAACAACCGTAAGATCCCGACCATCCGCCTGGCGCCTGGTGTGGTCTGGTTTGACTTCATGGCCATCTGTGGCGATGGTCGCGCTCAATCTGATTATCTCGAGCTGGTGCGTGAGTATCACACCATCATCGTCAGTAATATTCCGGTGCTTGAAACCCGCCATGGCGCCGAAGCGCGCCGACTGACCTGGCTAGTAGATGTGTGTTACGACCATCGGGTCAAACTGATTATTTCTGCTGGCGCGTATCCGGATGACCTTTATGTCGAGGGTCCTAATGCCCACGAATTTTTCCGGACGGCAAGCCGCCTGACCGAGATGCAGTCGCGCGAATATCTCGCGCTCCCGCATCTGGTCGATATCGTTAGAACTTAATCAGGCCTTGCTCAACGCCTGATCCAGATCCGCGATCAGGTCATCGATATGCTCGATGCCGACGGATAGACGGATCATGTCTTCCGAGACGCCCGCCTTGGCCAGTTCTTCCGGTGCCAACTGACGGTGCGTGGTCGATGCCGGGTGGCAGGCCAGTGTTTTGCAGTCGCCAATGTTCACCAGACGCGTCACCAGCTGCAGCGCATCCTGGAACTTGCCACCGCCGTCACGCCCACCCTTGACGCCAAAGTTAAGGATGCCTGAGGCACGTCCGCCCATATACTTTTGCACCAGGCCATGATCCTTGTGATCTGGCAGGCCGGCGTAATTGACCCAGCTGACCTTCGGATGATCTTTCAGGAAATTGGCAATCTTCAGGCTATTGCTGCAGATCCGGTCCATACGCAGGGTCAGGGTTTCTATGCCTTGCAGAATCAGGAAGGCATTAAACGGCGAGATTGCAGCCCCCATATTCCGTAGCGGTACCACGCGGGCGCGACCAATATAGGCCGCCGGGCCTAGCGCTTCGGTATAGACCACGCCATGGTAGGACAC
This sequence comes from uncultured Dechloromonas sp., assembly GCA_964604465.1. Classification (GTDB taxonomy): domain Bacteria; phylum Pseudomonadota; class Gammaproteobacteria; order Burkholderiales; family Rhodocyclaceae; genus Fluviibacter. Next base: position 11,264 of record CAZRYZ010000038.1, read on the forward strand.
ATCCGGTTCATTCAGGCGCTTGAATTTGGCCTTGTGTTCGGCCCAGGGGAACTTGCCGCTATCCACGATGATCCCACCGATCGAGTTGCCGTGGCCGCCCAGGTACTTGGTCAATGCATGCACCACGATATCAGCGCCATGTTCAAATGGGCGGCAGAGATAGGGTGAGGGGACGGTGTTGTCGACAATCAGTGGCACGCCATGCTTATGAGCAATATCGGCCAGTTTCTCGAAATCGGTTACGTTACCCAGCGGGTTACCCACGGATTCGCAGAATACCGCCTTGGTCTTGCCGTCGATTAGTTTTTCAAAAGCATCCGGATCGCGGTAATCGGCAAAGCGCACCTCGATGCCGTATTGCGGCAGGGTATGCGCAAAGAGGTTATAGGTGCCGCCATACAGCGTGCTGGAAGTCACGATATTGTCACCGGCCTCGGCAATGGTCTGGATGGCGTAGGTAATCGCAGCCATGCCGGATGCCAGTGCCAGACCCGCAATACCGCCCTCCATTGCCGCAACGCGCTTCTCGAGCACATCCTGGGTCGGGTTCATGATGCGGGTGTAGATATTGCCCGGTACCTTGAGGTCGAACAGGTCGGCACCATGCTGGGTGCTATCAAAGGCATACGACGTCGTTTGGTAGATCGGTACCGCCACTGCCTTGGTAGTCGGGTCGATCTCATAACCGGCGTGGACGGCAAGCGTTTCGATTTTCATTCAGGTCTCCGAAAGATTATGGTTATGACGTTTTTTTGTGAGCATACCGCATTGGGTCCATAGCGCGAACCAGGTCTTTGGCTAAGGGCAACGGTTCCCCGGAAATCTGGCTGGCCAGTAGCTCGGCACATAGCGTGGCGAATAAGATCCCACGGGCACCAAAGCCAGAATTCACATACAGGCCCGGCACCCGGGTGCGTGCCACCCGGGAACGGCTGGCGCTTTGAATCGACTCTTTGGCCGGCAACTGGCCCACTAATGGCAGGCGATCCGGTACCACGGGTCGCAAGCCGACCTTGCCCGACAAAGCCTGGTCGTCCGGTAAAGGCCATTCGTTACTCGCCAGCATGGCGCGAACCAGCGCCAGGTTTTCCGCTTGTTCCTCCGGACGCAGAGATAGGTCGGTGTCGTCCACAATAAAACTGGCACCACAGGTCGATATCCCATCGATGGCAGGGGTCCAGTAACCATTCCGACAGACAACGGTGCGTGGGGCTGCCATGGGTGGTGAATCCAACAGCGTGGTCTGCCCACGTGCCGCGCGAATCGGTAGGGCATCAGAGTAAGGCGCAGCCAGCCGTGGCGCATCGGTGGCATTGGCAAGCACGATGATATCCGCATGCGTTATTGGCAAACCCTGCGCATTAT
>CAZRYZ010000039.1:0-12458 GCA_964604465.1 uncultured Dechloromonas sp.
CGATGAGGGCGCCTTTGATCACGACATTGCCATGCACGTGCTTACAAATCACCTCGGTTTCGGCTAACCTAGAAACATGTACCGCACTAACCGACGCTCCACGACCCTCCGTGCCCTTTCCGACGTCCTGGAATATGGTGGCGCTGCGCGTGGCCAGCCCCAGGAAACCGCGGTTCTGGGGGGGATGATGCAGCACGCCCACACCCTTCAGCGGCTACAGGATGCGCTGATCTCATTGCTGCCTCCCAATATGGTGCAGAGCTGCCGGGTTGCCAACCTGACGGCCGACACGGTAACCGTGCTGGCCAACCACCCCAGCCTGGGTGCGCGCTTACGGCAGCTCGGCCCGAGCCTGATTGCGGCGTGGCGCACTGCCGGATTTGCCTGTAGTGCGCTGGATGTGCGGATTCGACCGGGCTTGCCATCAGACAGGGCTCGGGAAGCATTCACTCGGGAACCGCTCTCCCAAGCCGCGGCTGACAGCCTGAGCGAGCTGGAATCAACGATTCACGATGAGGGGCTGAAGTCGGCTCTGGCGCGTCTGCGCCAATCCGCCCGCTAGGGTCTCGGCAAAGAGAGAATCACGCCGTCAGGGCGTAAGCCTGCTGCATCCAACGGGTAATGCCCACGGGCGCTTCGGCAGGCGGCACAAAAGAGACGAGCTCGTACGACTCGGCATCGGCCAGTACGGCACGCGCCAGCTTGTTATTCAGGTCGTGGCCGGATTTGTGCGCGGTGAACTCGCCGATGATCGGGTGGCCGATCAGATACAGATCGCCAATGGCATCCAGTACTTTGTGCTTCACGAACTCATCGCCGTAGCGGAGGCCGTCGGCGTTGAGGATGCGGTACTCATCAAGCACCACGGCATTTTCCAGGCCACCGCCCAGGGCAAGACCGTTCTCACGCAGGAACTCGACTTCCTGGGTAAAGCCGAACGTCCGGGCCCGCGCGATATCGCGCGTATAACCCTGCTCGGCAAAATCAAAACTCACCTGCTGGCCCGTGCGATCAATCGCCGGATGATTAAAGACAATCGAGAAATTCAGCTTGAAACCCGCGTAGGGCTCCAGGCGGGCGATCTTGTCGCCCTCTTTAATTTCGACCGGCTTTTTAATGCGCAGGAAACGCTTGGGCACATTCTGCTCGGCAATGCCGGCCGATTGGATGAGGAATACAAAGGGCGATGAGGAGCCATCGAGAATGGGCACTTCGGCCGCATCCAGATCCAGCCACACGTTATCAATGCCCAGGCCGCACAGGGCGGACATGAGATGCTCAACCGTACCAACGCGGACACCGTCCACGTCCAGACAGGAGCACATGCGGGTATCGCCCACGAGGAGCGCACTCGCCTTGATTTCAACCGGGGTTTCCAGATCCACCCGGCGGAACACGATGCCCGTGTCCGGCGCCGCCGGCCGCAACGTGAGCGTGACTTTACGACCCGAGTGCAGACCCACGCCACTGGCGCGGATGACAGACTTGACGGTGCGTTGACTCAACATTTGGGACATGGCGCATAAACCTGATGAATTCTTGAGAGGGACGACGCCCCCGCCTGTGCGATTCTAGCACAGACGCGGGGCGCTCCCGACGGAGGCACAACCAATTACTGCTTATCCTTCAATTGCTTAGCTTTCCCACTTTCCCGATTCCGGTGGCGCCTGCGCAGGGCGTCCACCGGATGGAGACAGCGGTTAATGCAACGACAACTGACGATCCTTAGTCCGCCTGCTTGCGCAGGAAGGCCGGGATATCGTAATGATCCACCCCTTGCGAGACAAAGGCTTCGACCTTCAGATTGCTGGCTGCCGGAGCTGCCACGGCAGCACCCTGGCGCGCCGAACGCATGCCTGGTGGCAGGTCGTACTGGCTGAAGTCACCGAAGGGGCTCGCGTCACCGGTGCCGGTTGCACGCAGCGGTTCAATCACGGTCAAGGTTTCGCGGGTAGTCTTCGTACCGCGGGCACGCTGATCTTCCAGACCGGTCGCGACAACGGTGACGCGCATCTGATCGCCCATGCTCTCATCGAACACGGCGCCGAAAATGATTTCGGCTTCATCCGACACGTGGTCACCAATCGTGGCCATGACTTCGTTGACTTCGCGCATCTTGAGCGACTTCGAGGCCGTGATGTTGACCAGCACGCCCTTGGCGCCCGACAACTCAACCCCTTCCAGCAGCGGGCAGGCCACCGCCTGTTCAGCGGCCAGACGGGCACGATCCATACCTTCGGCAGCCGCGGAACCCATCATGGCGCGACCCATGGCACCCATGACGGTGCGCACGTCTTCGAAGTCGACGTTGACCAGCCCCTTGAGGGTGATGATCTCTGCGATACCGCCCACGGCATTACGCAGCACATCATCAGCGGCCTTGAAGCAGGCTTCCATTTCGGCATCGTCACCGAGCACGTCCATCAGACGGTCATTAAGGATCACGATCAGTGAATCGACATGCTCTTCCAGCTCAGCGATGCCGGCTTCAGCCGCCTTCATGCGCTTCCCTTCGAAACCGAAAGGCTTGGTCACGACGGCAACGCTCAGAATGCCGAGCTCCCGGGCCACTTCCGCGACGATCGGTGCGGCGCCCGTGCCTGTACCACCACCCATGCCGGCGGTAATAAACACCATATGCGCGCCCTGCAGCGTCTGCTTGATCTGCTCGCGATGCTCTTCGGCAGCCAGACGGCCGGCTGCCGGTTTGGCGCCCGCACCCAGACCCGAGCCGCCAAGCTGCATGCGGTGACCGGCCAGGCTGTTATTGAGTGCCTGCGCATCCGTATTTGCGGCAATGAACTCCACGCCATGGACGTTTTCACGAATCATGTGGTCGATGGCGTTACCACCCGCACCACCCACACCGATCACCTTGATGATCGTGCCGTTGTCTTCTTTCTCGATAATTTCAAACATAACTGCCTCCGTTTAGTAACTGATTGAACTGCGTTGTTGCTGCTTTGACTGCTTGCTTTGCTGCGACATCACGTTTCCGTACTGCGCATACGGGAACGGGAATTCGGGGGTTAAAAATTTTTCTCGAACCAGGCGCGCATGCTGCCGAAGACGTCTTTGACGCCGCCGCCCTGCTTCTCACGCACCTGCTGGCCACGCTTGCGCTGGTTGTAGGCTTCGAGGATGAGACCAAAGGCCGTGGCGTAGCGCGGCGACTTAATGACATCCATGAGTGGGCCGCTGTACTTGGGCTCACCCAGGCGCACCGGCATGTGGAAGATTTCTTCGCCGAGTTCGATCATGCCGGGCATCGAGGCCGAACCACCGGTCAGAACAATGCCTGACGACAGCACGTTCTCGTAACCCGAACGACGCAGTTCGGCCTGCACGATCTCGAACAGCTCTTCGACACGTGGCTGGATCACGTCGGCCAGCGCACGACGCGACAGCTTGCGGCTGGGACGATCATCCACCCCCGCCACTTCAATGACTTCTTCGGGGTTGGCCAGGTCAGCCAGCGCACAGCCCGAGCGACGCTTGATGTCTTCGGCATCGCGGGTCGGGGTACGCAGTGCCATGGCGATGTCATTCGTGACCTGATTACCGGCGATGGGGATCACGGCGGTATGGCGAATTGCCCCCTGTGCCCACACCGCAATGTCGGTCGTACCGCCACCGATGTCGATGAGGCAGACACCCAGGTCCTTTTCATCCTCAGACAATACGGCATAGCTTGAGGCCAGTGGCTGAAGAATCAGGTCGTTCACATCCAGGCCGCAGCGGCGGACGCACTTGACGATATTCTGGGCTGCCGAGATGGCACCAGTGACGATATGCACCTTGACTTCGAGGCGCATGCCGCTCATGCCGATCGGCTCGCGGATGCCATCCTGGCCGTCGATCACGAATTCCTGGGTGAGGATATGCAGAATCTCCTGCTCAGCGGGGATCGGCATGGCGCGTGCCGTTTCGATCACTCGGTCCACATCACCTGGCGTGACTTCCTTATCCTTGATGGCAACCATGCCGTTGGAGTTGAAGCTGCGGATGTGACTGCCCGCGATACCGGTGTAAACATCCTTCACCTTGCAGTCGGCCATCAACTCGACTTCCTGAATGACCTTGGAGATCGTCTGCACGGTTTCTTCGATGTTAACGACAACGCCCCGCGAGAGGCCGCGCGCTTCCTGCGCGCCCACCCCCAGCACGTTGAGGCGCCCATCCTGGGCCACCTCGGCAACTACGGCGACAATCTTGGATGTACCGATGTCGAGGCCGACAATCAGTTCTTTGGTCTCTCTGCTCATGACTTACCTTTACGGTCGGAGGGGGTGGAAAGATTGGAAGACGAAACACTGGCGGGGTAGCGCACCGCGACGCCCGCGGGATAACGCAGGTCAACGACCGCAGGAGGTGCCGGTCGGTTGACCACCAGTTGCGGATAGATTTCGACGAAGGTTGCAACCAGCTCATCAGCACTGTTCAAGGTTCGTTCGCGACCCAGTTCGACCCGGGTGCCGTTATCAAGACGCATACTCCATGAGAGGCGCGAGCTCTGCGCGAGCTGACGGATGCTGAGTCCCGTCGGTTGAAGCAGTGCGTTATAACGAGTAAAACGTGCCATCAGATCATTACCGGTATCGAGCGGACCATGTAGCACAGGTAACGCACCGGCGCCTTCGGGCAGCGTGTTGTCGGCAACCTCGAAGGGTTCGCCCTCGCGATTGAGCCAGACCGAAAAGCCGCGCTCGCCTTCGTTGCCCCAGCGCGCCACCGGCACCTGCTCATCGATCTCCAGCGCCAGCACACCCAGACCCTGACGACGGACATCGGCCCGGTATACCCAGGGCTGTCGCTCGGCGCCCTGGCGGATCGCTTTGAGATCGACGGTAAAGAAGTTACCGCCGATCGCCGGTGCAATGCCGGCACGCACATCATCAAGTTGCACCCGCGCCAGTGGCTTGGTCAGAATCACCTCACGCACCGGCACCAACGGCAGGCGGATGATCATCAGCACGGCCGTCGCCACAATAAGCAGCAGTCCCAGCGCCCACAGCAGGCTGGCCACACGGTTCATGAGATCAGGGCGGTTCCAGATCATGGCCTTAGTTCCCGTCCTTTGCAGAATCCAGTGCAGCCATGGCGGCGACAGTCAGTACCAGGTGGTCGTAATCGACACCCGCTGCACGTGCTGCCATTGGCACCAGCGAGTGATCAGTCATCCCGGGGGCGGTATTCGCTTCAAGCACATAGGGTGCGCCGGCCGCATCAAGCAGGAAGTCGATACGACCCCAGCCACGACAACCCAGAGTCTCGAAGGCTTCAATGGCCAGATCCTGCATCTGCATCACCTGGCTGTCGGGCAAACCACAGGGCACGTTGTACTGGGTATCGTCACGGTTATATTTGGCTTCATAATCGTAAAACTCGGTGGCCGGCACAATGCGCACGGGCGGTAATGCCTGTAAGCCCGCCGGGGTCTGCCAGACCGCCACGGTGAATTCGCCGCCCAGCAGTGCGGTTTCGGCAATCACGGCAGCATCATGTTGTGCGGCATCCTGCCAGGCAGGCAGCAGATCGGCCGGGGTTTTGACCTTGGTCACGCCCACGCTTGAGCCCTCGTGCACCGGTTTCACGAACAGAGGTAGACCCAACGCATCAATGACAGCCTGCGCATCCGTATCCCCATCAATCAGTTGATACGCTGGTGTCGGCAACCCTGCCGCCTGCCACACCAGTTTGGAACGCCACTTGTCCATGGCCAGTGCCGATGCCAGGACGCCGCTCCCCGTATAGGGCAGACCGATCATTTCGAGAAAGCCCTGCAGCGTGCCGTTCTCGCCGATCCCACCGTGAAGCGCGATAAAAGCCCGGTCAAATCCGGCATGTTCGATGGCCGTCAGCGGCGTCTCTGCCGGATCGAACGCGTGGACATCCACGCCCTGACGTTGCAGTGCGGCCAACACCCGGCTGCCGCTATTGAGTGAGACTTCGCGTTCGGCGGAGGAACCGCCGAAAAGAACGACCACTTTACCGAGCGCCTTGGGATCCATCACACACGTCATGATGCATTTCCTGATTGAGAAGTTGCTTGAGCTGCATCGCCTACGATGCGTACTTCGCGAATAAGTTGCACGCCTGTCGCGGCCGCAACGCGGGCTTGCACGGTCGAGATCAGCGTTTCGATGTCGGTGGCAGTGGCCGCGCCCTCCGCATTGACGATGAAGTTGGCGTGCACCATGCTGACCTCGGCACCACCAATGCGTAATCCTTTAAGGCCTGTAGATTCGATCAGACGGGCTGCATAATCCCCCGGTGGATTGCGGAACACCGAACCCGCATTGGGCCAACGCAATGGCTGGCTGGCCACGCGTTTTTCCAGCAACGAGCGGATCGTGCCGCGTGCGGTTGCTTTGTCCTGAGTAGGAAAGCGGAACCAGGCGGCAGCAAAGACTTCATCTCGCTGGGCTGCATTTCTGGCTTGCACATGGCGGTAACCAATCTCGAAATCCGCAGGGACCCGAATATGCCGATGACCATGCCGATCGATCGTACAAACCTGCACAACAAAGGGCCAGGTCTCGGCGCCGTAACAGCCGGCGTTCATGGCAAGTGCACCGCCGACTGTGCCAGGTATGCCCGCCATGAAAGCAGCATCGCACCCCAGGTTCGCTGCAAAGCGTGCGACCTTCGGGCTGGCTACGCCCGCCTCGGCATAAATCACTTCGCCCGAGCCTGGCAGTGGCTCAGCCCGCAACGCATTCAGTGCGGCATGCATAAACAGTACGGTGCCATTAAAGCCACCATCCCGAACCAGCAGATTACTGCCCAGACCCACCAGTAGCACAGGCTCATCGGCCGGCAGCTGGGCCAGCATGGCTGCGAGATCCTCGAGATCCGCTGGCGTGTAAGCACGACGCGCTACACCGCCTGCTCGCCAAGACACATGGCGCGCCATGGGCACATGCTCAGCCCACTGGCCCCGCAGGGCGACTTGGGGATTCACCGAGGCGAAGTGACGAGGCTCGTTCATCATCATTGCTCTGCCACCGCACCCACGGTTTCAAACAGTTTTGCCGCCGTGCCACCAATCGAACCCGCGCCCATCGTCAGCAACACGTCTCCATCCTGCAGCGTCTCGAGCAGTGCCGCAGGAAGATCAGCGACAGACTCGACAAACTGTGGCTCGATTTTTCCGGTAACGCGGACACCTCGAATCAGCGAACGGCCGTCGGCCGCCACAATCGGCGACTCACCAGCGGCATAGACCTCCGTCAAAAGAAGCGCATCCACGGTGCCGAGCACCCGGACAAAGTCTTCAAAACAATCGCGCGTGCGCGAATAGCGATGCGGCTGGAAGGCCAGCACCAAACGACGGCCCGGGAAGGCGCCACGTGCAGCCGCAATGGTTGCTGTCATTTCAACCGGATGGTGGCCGTAATCATCAATGACCGTGACCGCCCCACCCTTGGGTAAAGGCAACTCGCCGTAACGCTGGAAGCGACGCCCCACACCACGGAACTCGCTCAACGCTTTCACAATGGCCTCATCCGCCACGCCCACTTCGGTCGCAACCGCAATCGCCGCCAGGGCATTCTGCACATAGTGCAACCCCGGCAGATTCAACGTGATCGGTAGGCGGGACGTGGTGCCATTCACACGCACCGCCGTGAAATGCATCCGCCCGTTATCTGCCCGCACTTTCTCGGCACGGATGTTAGCGTTCTCATTCAGCCCATAACGCACGATCTGCTTGGTGACCTGCGCCATAATCTCGTTCACAGTCGGATCATCGGTGCACAGGACCGCCACACCGTAGAACGGCAAGCGCTCCAGAAAATCGACAAAAGCCTGTTTCAGTTTGCCGAAATCATGACCGTAAGTTTCCATGTGGTCGGCGTCGATATTCGTGACGACTGATATCACCGGTGACAGGCGCAGGAAGGAGGCATCCGATTCGTCCGCCTCCGCCACCAGAAAATCGCCCTTCCCTAACCGTGCATTGGCGCCCGCAGCGTTTAGACGGCCACCGATCACAAACGTTGGATCCAGACCGCCTTCACCCAGTATCGACGCAATCAGGCTTGTGGTGGTGGTCTTACCATGGGTACCAGCGACTGCGATCCCCTGCTTCAGTCGCATGAGCTCGGCCAGCATCTGTGCACGCGGCACGATCGGAATCCGCGCTTCCCGAGCGGCGATGACCTCCGGGTTATCCTCTTTCACGGCCGTTGAAACGACGATCGCATCAGCGCCAGCGATATGCGAAGCCTCATGCCCGAGCAGAATTCGTGCGCCCAACGCTTGCAAGCGCTGGGTCGTCGCACCGACCTGCAAATCCGAGCCACTGACGGTGTAGCCCAGATTGAGCAGAACCTCGGCAATGCCGCTCATGCCCGAGCCGCCGATGCCAATGAAATGCAGGTGATGAATCTTGTGCTTCATGCGGCAAGCTCCTTACAGATATCGGCTACCCGGGTTGCTGCCTCGGCGCGTGCCAGTGCACGCGCTGCGATCGCCTGTGCTCGTAATTCATTTCTTGACTGGCGCAAGAGCGTGGCAAGGGTTTCGTTGGTGAGCACAGCCTGCACCACACACTGCCCGGCGGCCTGACCCTCATGCCCACGCACCAGAAATTCGGCATTGATCCGCTGATGGTCATCGACCGCATGCGGGAAAGGCACCATGACGCTGGCCACACCCGCTGCCGCAAGCTCGGCTACCGTTAGCGCACCCGAGCGACAGACCACCAAATCGGCCCAGGCCAACGCATCAGCCATGTCATCAATAAAGGCTTGCACGTCCGCAGCCACGTTTGCGCGAGCGTAGGCCTCCTGCACCGTGGCCACATCCTTGGGACCGGTCTGATGCCGGATGCTAGGGCGTTGCGAAGCATCCAGCGCTGCCACAGCCCGCGGCACGGCCTGATTGAGCGCCTGAGCACCCAGGCTCCCCCCCACGACCAAGACATGTAAGGGCTCGTTTTCTGTACGCGCGGCATAGCGTTGCGCCGGCTCCGGGAGCGCGGCAATCTCGGCCCGCACCGGGTTACCCACCCACTCCCCTTGCGGCAAGGTGTTCGGGAATCCCGTCAACACGCGGGTGGCAATGTGGCTCAGTACTTTGTTGGCGAGACCCGCCACCGCATTCTGTTCGTGAACAACCAGTGGCACTCCGGCCAGACGTGCCATCATGCCGCCGGGGAAGGTAATGTAGCCGCCCATGCCGAGCACCACATCAGGCCTCACGGTCTTGATCACCCGGCGCGCAGCCAGACAGGCGCGCAACAGATTCACGGGGAGCATGAGTTTACGCACTAGGCCTTTGCCACGCAGTGCACCGAATTCGACCCAGGCACACTCGTAGCCGCGCGCCGGCACCAGTTTGGCTTCCATGCCATTCGGGTTGCCAAGCCACACCACACGCCAACCCTGTTCACGCAAGACATCGGCCACGGCCAGCGCCGGAAAAATATGGCCACCGGTACCCCCCGCCATGATGAGGATCGTTTTATGAGCATTCATGGCCGACGCCCCCGCATCAGCTGACGATTCTCCCAATCAATGCGCAGCAGAACAGCGATCGCCACACAGTTGACCAGGATGCCTGAACCACCAAAGCTCATCATCGGCAGGGTGAGACCCTTGGTCGGGAGCAGACCCATGTTCACGCCCATGTTGATAAAGCCTTGCACGCCGATCCAGATGGCAATACCCTGTGCTACCAGCGCGGCATAGCAGCGATCAAGTTTGACGCACTGCTTGCTGACCATAATGATCCGCTGGATCAGCAAACCAAACAGGGCGATCACGACCACCACCCCGACAAAACCGAGCTCTTCGGCGATGACGGCCAGCAGGAAGTCGGTATGAGCTTCGGGTAGGTAGAACAGTTTTTCGACACTGCCACCGAGACCCACCCCGAAGAACTCACCCCGGCCAAAGGCGATCAGGGAGTGCGAGAGCTGGTAACCCCGCCCCAGCGCATCCGCCCAGGGATCCATGAAGCCGAAGATCCGGTCACGGCGATAGGGCGAGACAATGATCAGAATGGCGAAGGCAATCAGCAACAAGAGAATCAGGATCACGAAGGGTTTGATCTTCATGCCCCCGAGGAACAGGATGCCGAAGGCGATCGAGATGATGACCACAAAGGCACCGAAGTCCGGCTCTTTGAGCAACAGCGAGCCGACCAGCACCATGGCCACGAACATCGGGAAAAACGCCTTCTTCAGGCTGTGCATCACGTTCATCTTGCGCACGGTGAAATCGGCGGCATAGAGGACGACGAAAAGTTTCATCAACTCCGAGGGCTGCAGATTCACCACAAACAGGGGCAACCAGCGTCGCGCACCGTTGACATCACGCCCCAGCCCCGGAATGAGCACCAGGGCCAGCAACACAATGCCCCCCAGGAAGAGATAGGGCGACCAGCGCTGCAGTGTTTGTGTCGGCACCTGAAACGCCAGCCCTGCCGCTGCCAGTCCGATCATCAGGAAGATGGCATGACGGATCAGGAAGTAGTTCGGATTGCGGCCAAACATGCGGCTTCCTTCGGCAAAAGCGATGGAGGCCGAATAGACCATGATGAGGCCAATCAGTAACAGTGCCAGCGCACTCCAGACCAGCAGCGGATCGACTTCCGACTGCTCTTCTGGCGAGTTGATAATACGCATCAGACGGTTCATGCGGCCTCCCCGTCTTTCATGGGCCCACAACGATTGAGCGCATGAACCGTATCAATAAAAACCTGTGCACGTTCCGCATAGTTGCTGAACATATCGAGGCTGGCACAGGCCGGAGAGAGCAACACCGTGTCACCCGGCTGCGCCTGATCAGCGAGCCAACGCGTGGCCGATGGCAAATCGGCGAAACGTTCTACGGGCAGCGAGGTTGGCAGAACCGATGAAATCGCATCCGCATCAGCGCCAATCAGCGCCACCGCCCGACCCGCACGTTCCACTGCGCCGCCCAACGGGCTAAAGTCCTGCCCCTTGCCTTCGCCACCAAGTAGTAACGCCAGCTTCTTCTGGGGTTGTGCCGGGTCGTAAAGCCCCTCGATGGCTGCCAGCGTGGCGCCCACATTGGTGGCCTTGGAGTCATCCACATAACGCACGCCGTCTTGCGTCGCAATCAACGTTACGCGATGCGGCAGGCCACGGAAGCTTCGAATGCCGTGCACAAGGTCTGCGAGGGGTTTATCGGCCGGCAGGGCGTGTGCGGCAAGCGCCAGTGCGGCTTGGACATTGAGCGCATTATGGCGACCCAGCAAGGGAAGATCCGCCATCGGGATAAGACGTTCTACCCCACGGACAATAACGCCATCCACCAGACCCAAGTCATCAGCATTGGCGGGTGCATCCTCACCGATGCTTGTCGCCAACGCCTGATCCAGTCCGTAAGCGTCTGCCCACAGATCGGCTCGGTTCCAGACGGGCTGCGTACAATGTTCGTAAATACGCCCCTTGGCTGCCGCATAACCCACCATGGTGACGTGGCGATCCAGATGATCTTCACTCAGATTGAGGATAATTGCCGCATCACTGCGCATACATTGCGTGGCCTCGAGCTGAAAGCTCGAAAGCTCCAGGACCCAGACAGCAGGCCATTGGCCGGATAGCTGACGCGCCATCCACGCATCAAGCAGCGAGGGCGAAATGTTGCCACACGCCACTGCATCGACCCCAGTCGCATTAAGTAGGTGGGCGGTCAATGCCGTGGTGGTCGTTTTACCGTTTGCACCGGTGATGGCGAGCACTTTGCTGGCTGGGCAGGACGCAGCCCGGGCGACCTGGAAGCAATCAACTTCCGACCACACCGGAATCTCACGGGCCTGAGCCGCCAGAATCAGCGGGGCATCAAAAGGCACGCCAGGTGATACTGCGAGTAGATCCATTCCTGCCAGCGCGATATCAACCACGGCGCCCTCTAAAGGCTTGCCACGACTGCGCCATTCGGCACCCGGTACGGCGCTTGCCAACAACTCGAGCCCCGGCGGTTGTGAGCGTGTATCAACGACTGCGATCTCCGCCCGCTGCTGATGCAGCCAGCGGGCCATCGCCAGCCCGGACTCACCCAGGCCGACCACTAGCACCCGGCGACCTTTCAGATCGTCGGGGGTCGTGTGCGAGGAGATCAGCGGTTTCGTCACGATATCGGTTTCGGATTAACGAAGCTTGAGGGTAGAGAGGCCGAGCAGCACCAGCACAATAGTGATGATCCAGAAGCGGACGACGACCTGGGTTTCCTTCCAGCCCGCCAGTTCGTAGTGATGGTGCAAAGGCGCCATGCGGAAGATGCGCTTGCCTTTAGTGGCTTTGAAGTAACTCACCTGCATCATGACCGAGACGGTTTCAGCCACGAAGACCCCGCCCATGATGAAGAGCACGATTTCCTGGCGCACGATGACTGCGGTGGTTCCTAGTGCCGCGCCAATGGCCAGGGCGCCCACGTCACCCATGAATACTTCGGCGGGATAGGCGTTGAACCAGAGAAAGCCCA
>CAZRYZ010000040.1:0-12449 GCA_964604465.1 uncultured Dechloromonas sp.
AACCAGTTGATCATGCTGCCATTTTATTCCAAAGAGATGCGGAGTGCTGCGGTGGTGGCCCAGGGCGAAAACGCGGCAGCCAAGAGGAGTAGGGCGCCAAGCAGTGAGAGATGACCAGCGATCCCCAGACCGGCGATGTAAGACTCCACCGCGCCGGCACCAAAGATCAGGGTCGGAATGTAGAGCGGCAATACTAGCAGGGATACCAGCAGGGCGCTGCCCCGTGCCCCGAGCGTCAGAGCGGCGCCAATTGCACCAATCAAGGACAGTAATGGGGTGCCGATGAGCAGGGTCAGTATCAGAACGCCGATGGCATCGGCGGGCAGATCGAACTGCAGACCAATGACGGGCGCCAGCAGCACGAGCGGTAAACCACAGACCAGCCAGTGTGCAGTGATCTTGCCGGCAACCAGAATTGTCAGTGGCGCGGGCGACAACACCATCTGCTCCAGCGTGCCATCGGCATAGTCGGCGGCAAAGAGTCGTTGCAGCCCCAGTAGGGTGGCAAGTAGGGCCGCGATCCACATGGCGCCTGGTGCGATCTTGCGTAGCAGATCCGGTTCTGGACCAATGCCTAGGGGAAGTAGGGTCGTGACGATGACGAAGAAGAAAAGAGCCGTGAGGACCTCGGTCTTGCGACGCATGACGAGAAGCAGATCACGCTTGAGGGCGGCCAGGTAGGCAGACAGCATCGGCATCAGCGCGGCCCCGACAGGTTGAGCACAAAGCCCGGCGCTTCCTGGCCGAGATCAGGTGTCTGGTGACTGGTGAGCACCAGCAGGCCGCCTCCGGCCAGATGGCGTTTCAGGAGATGCTGCACATCAGCGATTGCCTGCACATCCAGCGCATTAAACGGTTCGTCGAGAATCCAGAGTCTGGCTGGGCGGAGCAGGGTACGTGCCAGGAGGCCGCGGCGTTTCTGCCCGGCAGAGAGCACCCGGGTCGGTAAATGTTGCCGTTTGGCCAGACCCATCTGGCTCAGCGCCTCGCGGATCTGAGCCTCGGTCACTGGCAGACCATCCATAGCCATCAGGCTACGCAGGTTTTCTGTCAGTGTGAGATCTTCTTTGAGGCTGGCATGGTGGCCGAGGTACAGCATGTCCCGGTGGAAATCGGCACGTTGCGTCTGAATCGGTTCGCCTTGCCAGCACACCGCGCCAGCGGCCGGTACGGTCAGGCCGGCGAGTATGCGAAGCAGGCTGGTTTTGCCAGCGCCATTCTCCCCTTGCACATAGAGCCACTGGCCGGCAGAAAGTTGCAGGGAAAGTCCGCTGAATAGCGTCTGCGTTCCGCGCGTGCAAGTGAGATCCGTGGCCAAGAGCATTGGTGTATTGGATGCCGTACTCATTTGCCCAGCACCGTATCCAGCGTCATCATCAGGGCAAAGCCGACCACCAGCCCAACGGTGGCGAAGCGCTGGTTCCCATTGCGATGGGTTTCGGGGATCACTTCATTGGACACCACAAAGATCATTGCGCCGGCGGCGAGCCCCAGACCCACCGGGTAGGCAATCGCCAGACCGCTGGACAGGGTGAGGCCGATGACGGCGCCCAGCGGCTCGAGCAGACCGGTGATCGATGCAATGCTGACGGACTTGAAGGGGCTGTAGCCAACACTGCGCAGTGCCATCACCACGGCAAGACCTTCGGGAATATCCTGCATGGCAATCGCCGAGGTCAGCGGCACGCCAACCTGCAGATCCCCCTGGGCAAAGCTCACACCAATGGCCATGCCTTCAGGCAGGTTGTGCAGGGCAATGGCCAGCACAAATAGCCAGATGCGGTTTAGGCGCTGGGTTTCCGGTCCATAGGTACCGGTATGGGCATGCTCGTGCGGCGTGAACTCATCCATGCCCAGCATCAGCATGACGCCTAGTGCCATTCCAATCACCACAGTCAGGGCACCAAGCAGGGCGCTGCCGGTGATGCTGGTGCCTGCACTCAGCCCGGGCAGGATGAGTGAGAACGAGCTGGCGGCAAGCATCATGCCGGCAGCCAGACCCAGCAGACTGTCTTCGATTCTCTGGGGGAGTGATTTCAGGAAGAATCCGGGGATCGCGCCGGCCGTTGTGAGGGCAAATCCGGCAAAACCACCCCATATGGCATAGCGCATGGTCGTGCTGGTGTCGCCGGCAATCACGTCGTACAGGCCACTGACAAACAGGGCCAGAATCGCCAGACAAGCGATCACGAGGCCGCTGGCGGTCAGCGGATGGGCGGCGGCGTGCCGATGCAACGCCGAGCGCTGTAGCCGGCGTAAAGGCGGGGGCAGGATGCTGGAAAGCGGCATATCAGGCGTAATCCTACCGGAGGGATCTCCTTGGCGCCATGAGGGGTGTGCGCCTGCGATAGAATGGCTGCCCTATGATGCCTGATCCGTCAAAACCCGGGGTGCGTGATCACCTGGCCGCGTTGGCCGAAAAGCTGAAGGCGCTCTTGCCGGGCCAGGGTGGAGACCGTCTGGCGGTCGCGCTGGAGGCCTTTCTTGACCCGGCGGCAGATGACCTTGTGTTGCTGCAGGGGTTATTTGCGGCCCTGCGTCCGGCGCGAGGTGAAACGGCGGCAGCAGCCGTCCGGCGATTTGACCAGATGGTGGTATGTCTGCGTGAAGACCCGATCCTGGCAGCGGCGTTTCGTCGCCACTATGTCCATTTTTTTACGCGCCGCCAGCTTCTCGCCTTCTTTGCCGATAGCGGCATTTTGCCGGCCACCGGATTCTTTTCCGAATGGGCGCGTATTCTGGCGCACAAGATCCTGCCTGCGGTTCCGGATACCCAGGACGCCAAGGATTGCATCCATGTGTTTCTGAACGACCCCGAAGACTGGCGCTGGCTGGCCGCGATCCCCGAGGAATCACTCTACCGCTTCTGGCAGTTGCAGGCGCCAACCGATCAGCTCGACGAAGATGAATGGAAGGCGCTGGTGCGGGCGCTACTCGATGCCATTCGCCTACTGGCGCACCGGGTGGCCGGTGTGGGGATGGATACGGCCCTGCTCGAGGCAGGCACCCATCTGGAAGGCTTTGCCCCGAGTTTCTTCGAGTTACCGGCCGAAACCGAACGTTATTACCAGTCATTGCTGGATTACTTTGCCGACCCGCAGCAGCGGCCTGACGATGGCAAGCATCTTCTGGTCATTGTGGATCAGTGCCTGGAGGCTCTGGCCCGTGCGCGTAAATATTTTATCGAGGCAGGTACGAGCCTGCATCTGACCTATCTGCTGACCCGCTGTGAAGAAAGTCTGCGCCGGATGCAGGCGCTGGTCGAACTCATGCAGGCGTTTCTGCTGTCGGCCACTGTAATGGATGCGCTGGTCGATGGCGATGTCGCACCGGCCGGGGCCACCATGTTGCCCGGGGGGCGTTTCCAGAGCGAGTCCGGAATTGGGGTTCGCGCCTGGGCTCGTTTTGTCCATCGGGCCTTCATCACCGAGAACCGGCGCAATAATTTTGCGGATTACTGGTCGCGACTTTCCGAGTTGCTAGCACTTCGGGTGGCGGAAACGGCGGCGCAGTCTGGTGAGCACTATGTGTGTACCAATAGCCGCGAGTACCGTGCCATGTGGTTGTCGGCCATGGGAGCGGGGATCTTCATTGGTGTGATGGCATTGCTCAAAATCTTTGCCGGTGAGCTGCACGCATCGCTCTTCGCAACCGCACTCATGTACAGCCTGATTTACGGGATCGGCTTTACCGTGATCTATCTTCTGGGTTTCACGGTGGCCACCAAACAGCCCGCCATGACCGCGCAGACCCTGGTTGGTCAGCTCAGTAGTGTCTCGCCGGATAGGCCCGATGATCTTTCCCCGGTGGTTGACCTGATTGCTGCGGTCAGCCGGAGTCAGCTGGCAGCGATTTTCGGCAACATCATCATTGCGTTGCCGCTGGCCTTGGCGCTGGGTGCCGGCCTCGGGCACTGGCTGGGAACGTCACCCATTTCGGCCGAAAAAGCTGCGCATTTGCTGGATGATCTGGATCTATTCGGCTGGGCAATTCCCCATGCGGCGCTGGCAGGGGTCTTTCTATATCTGGCCGGTCTGATCAGTGGCTACTTCGATAATCGGGCGGCGCATACCCACCTGGGCGCCCGCATTGCCTATGCACCCTGGTTGCGGCGGACATTGGGTGTTGCAGGCGCCGATCGGTTGGGGCGTTACATCAGCCATCACATGGGTGGCATCATGGGCAACTTCCTGTTCGGCTGCATGCTGGGCAGTGCCGGCATTGTGGGTGTGATTCTCGGCTTGCCCATCGACATCCGGCACATTGCCTTCTCTTCGGCAAATCTGGGCTATGCCGTCATCGGAAGTGAAACCTTGCCCGCCTGGCATACCCTAGCCTGGGCGGCGCTGGGCGTGTTACTGATTGGTCTAACGAACCTATTTGTCAGTTTTGCGCTGGCTTTGAGAACCGCTTTGCGGGCGCGGCGGCTGGCATTTAGTGGCTCCCAGGCCCTGGCCCGAGCCGTGTGGCAACGCCTGCGCGAAGCACCGCTAAGCTTTATTCTGCCACCCCGCTCCAACACCCCACCTGCCGGTTCATAGCCGGCGCATTTCCCGGCGAGTCAGGGGTGGTGCCGTCGGTTTGCCCCGGAGTTTAAGCCTTCGCCTCTGTAACCCGATGCTGGATATGGGCAAGCGCCGCTTCAACCTGATCGACGAGAATCAGGCAGATGTCGCCAGCTTCAAGTCGGGCGAGGGCGCGGTCAATCGCAAGGAATTCGCCCTTGATCTCTTCAATCTCCCGGACCTGGTGGGCTTCGTTGAGCCCCTCGCGCAGAAGTGCCACTACCTCACCGTCCTCACGACCCCGTTGACAGGCGTCTTCATAGAGGATCACATGATCGAAGACATTGCCAAGGATGCGGGTCTGGCGACGGATATCGTCATCGCGGCGGTCGCCGGCACCGCTAATGACTACACGGCGCTGCTTGGCCGGCATCTCATGGATGGTATCGGCGAGAGCGCGGATGGCGTCCGGGTTGTGACCATAGTCGGCAATGAGAGTGGCACCCTTGTAATCAAAGCGGTTAAAGCGACCGGGCACGGTGTCCGCATCACTGTAGAAGCTCTCTAGACCCGCAACGATGGCATCCCAGGGGATGTCGAGTGCCCAGGCGGCGCCAACGGCAGCCATGACGTTTTCCACCTGGAACAGGATCTGGCCATTGTCGGTCAGCGGAATATCTTTTAGGGGGAGGCGAAACATGGCCTGCCCTTGGGCGGCGATGATCTCGCCGTTATCACGATAGATAACGCGGTGGCCTTGCGCGCGGTGCTTGGCCATTACCGGGTGTGCCGCACTCTGCGCGGCAAAGAAGGTGACATTGCCGGTACAGAAGCGGGCCATGCGGGCCACCAGCGGGTCGGCCGCGTTGAGCACGGCAGTACCCTCAGCCGATACGTTCTGCACGATCACCCGCTTGACGGCAGCCAGTTCGGCTGCCGTGTTGATGAAGTTCATGCCCAGGTGATCGCCTTCACCAATGTTGGTGATGACGGCGACATCGCATCGATCAAAGCCCAGCCCCTCGCGCAGAATGCCGCCGCGGGCGGTTTCCAGAACCGCGGCGTCAACATCGGGGTGGCCCAGCACATTGCGGGCACTGCGCGGGCCACTGCAGTCACCGGTATCAATCAGGCGGCCATTGGCATAGACCCCATCGGTCGTGGTCATGCCAATGCGTTTGCCGGTCTGATGGATCAGGTGGGCGGTGAGGCGGATAGTGGTGGTTTTACCGTTGGTACCGGAAACGGCCACCACCGGGATGCGCCCGTTGTCACCCGCTGCAAACATCTGCCGGACAATAGCTTCACCTACCGGGCGGCCTTTGCCATAAGAGGGGCTCAGGTGCATGCGCAGGCCGGGTGCCGCGTTGACCTCAACGATGCCACCGCCCTGTTCCTGTAGGGGTTTGTAGATGCTGTCACAAACGACATCGACGCCACAGATATCGAGGCCGACCATATGCGCGGCGGCCACGGCGCTGGCAGCCAGATCGGGATGGACATCATCGGTGACGTCGGTGGCAGTGCCCCCCGTACTGAGATTGGCGTTCTTACGCAGATTGATACGCACGCCCCGAGGCGGTACCGATTCGGGGGTCATTGCCTGTTCTTCGAGGGTGGCGAGGCCGATCGCGTCCAGACGGATCTTGCTAAGCGAGGTGGCATGACCATCGCTGCGCAGGGGGTCGCGGTTGATCACGTCGACCAGCTGGCGGATGGTGTGCTGGCCATCACCAATGACGTAGGGGGGGTCGCGCCGGGCCGCGGCAACGAGTTCGTTGCCTACCACCAGCAGCCGGAAATCGTGTCCGGGAAGGAAGCGCTCGACGATGACTTCGCTGCTGATGTCGCTGGCCACATTGAAGGCGGCAGTGATCTGTTCAGTGGTAGTCAGGTTAACGGCCACGCCGCGCCCCTGGTTGCCATCGCGTGGCTTGACGACCACCGGGCCTTTAATCCACGCGGCGGCTTCAAGAGCGTCTTCCAGTGTGGTAACCACACGCCCTTGTGGCACGGCAACGCCAGCCGAGTAGAGCAGGGTTTTGGTCAGATCTTTGTCTTGCGCGATGGATTCGGCAATCGCGCTGGTATGGCTGGTTTCGGCTGCCTGGATGCGCTTCTGCTTGCTGCCCCAGCCCAGCTGGACCATGCTGCCCTCGGTCATGCGCCGGAAGGGAATACCACGCGCCACAGCGGCGTAGACGATACTCCCCGTGCTGGGGCCGAGGCGGAGGTCTTCGTCCAGCTCGCTGAGTGCGTTCAGTGTGGCATCGAGATCAAACATGCGATCTTCCAGCGCGGCCTGGCACAGAATGAAGGCATGCTCGAAGGCCAGCTTGCCGACGGCCTCTTCGCTGTACTCGACGACCGTAATGTAGGTGCCTTTCTCGGGCGTCTGAACGGTACGACTGAAGGTCACCGGGCAACCGGCAGCGGCTTGCAAACCGAGCGCGACGACTTCTAGGGCATGCGCCAGAGTCAGCGGTTCGTTATGGCCGCTGGCAACCAGGGGGCCCATCTGAGGGAAACGTGAACGCAGCCGGGTTTCGAACCCGGTGAGATTGACGATCTGGCACTCGGCTTCGGTGCACTGGATCAGCGCCTCGATCATGGTGTGACGACCCCAGAGGTTGGGGCCACGAAGCGCGCGTAAACGGACGATTTCCATGGATGGCAGGTGAGATTACGGGTGAAATTATTGATGAGTGAAGGTTTGGATGCCGGTGGCCATGATTTCACGGGGGATATCCATGGCAACACCGACGCCGATGGCAGCAAGCACGCCTTCCAGAGCATCACTGCGTAACTGGAGCAGTGGAACGGTATTGATCATCATGAGCGGTTTGATCTCGTCACCCTGTGCCAGCACGATCTGGCCGTCACGACTGAACACGGCACGACCGCCCTTGGCCAGGTGTTCCTTGACCGGCTCGCTGGTACCAAAGCGACTGAAGAAGATCACATCGCCCTGGCAAAGGCGTGCCATATCGGCAACTTCGGCATCATCGCCATTCAGAACAGCGGTGCCGGTCGGCAGGACAACGTCAACCTGGGTGCGCATCACCTTCCAGATGGCCACCTCGTCTTCAATAGCGCACTCGGGCAGCGTGTCGGTCGGATCCAGATTGGTCACCACGCCCACGGTGCAGCAGCGGTAGGGAAGACCATCGTTCAGGATGACGCGGTTGTCGTTCTCGATGATGGCTAACTCGACCTGCCGGTTGAGCATAAGCCGGTGGCCGCTTTCGTAATTGGCGCAGTCACGCGCATCGATCTGGCGCTGATTGAAATACATGCCCTTGCTACAGGCAAGGCCCACGCCTGTGTGGGTCAGGTGCAGAATGCTGGCGACCATTTCCGCCACGATGGATTTGCCACGTGAACCGGCAATGCCGATGATGGGCAGATTGAAATCTTCACCCGGAGGGAAGAGATAATCAACAATCGCCTTGCCTACCGGACGTGGCGTACCAGCCGAGGGACGCAGGTGCATGAGCAGTCCGGGCCCGGCGTTGACTTCGACAATGGCCCCCCGTTGTGCGGCCAGAGGTCGGGTGATGTCTTCACAGACCAGATCGATACCGGCAACGTCCAGACCCACGACCCGTGCCGCCAGAGCCACGGTCTCAGCCACATCGGGATGGACGTCATCGGTAATGTCGATCGAGACGTTTCCGTTGCGCTGAATCAGGACATCGCGCCCAGCCTCGGGCACTGAGGTGGCGGACAGTCCCTGGCGTTCAAGTTCGAGTTGCACGGCCGAATCGATGCGCACGAAGTTCAGGGTGTTTTCTTCTGCGGGGCCGCGGCTGGGGCTGCTATTAATCTGGCTTTCGATCAGCTGCTCGATCGTTGACTGGCCATCACCTCGAACAAAGGCAAAGTCTCCGCGGGCGGCCGCGACCATTTTGCCGCCGACCACCAGTAGGCGGTGTTCGTTACCCGGAATGAAGCGTTCGACGATGACGCTGCTGCCTTCATCATCGGCGACGGCAAAGGCAGTGCGGACTTCCTGCTCGGTGAGCATATTGGTGAACACCCCCCGGCCATGATTCCCATCCGAGGGTTTAACGACTACCGGCAGGCCGATATCTTGGGCAGCCTCCCAGGCTTCATCGGCCGTTGCTACGACCATGCCTTCGGGAACAGGCACGCCGCAGGCCTTGAGCAGACTTTTGGTCAGGTCCTTGTCGCGCGAGATCGTCTCGGCAATGGCGCTGGTCCGGTCGGTTTCTGCGGTCCAGATCCGGCGCTGCTTGCAGCCGTAGCCGAGCTGAACCAGGTTGTTGTCGGCCAGCCGCATGGTCGGGATCAAGCGCTCCTGGGCGGCCGTGACGATGCTGGTGGTGCTGGGGCCTAGACATCGGTCTTCGGCCAGATCCTTCAGAACTTCGATGGTACCAGCCACGTCAAAGGCCCGATCTTCCATGGCAGCCGTAATCAGATCTCGGGCGGCGTACAGCGCCTTGCAGGTCACCTCGTCCTGTAGGTTGTGCACAATCAACTTATACAGGCTGCGGCGGTTCGCCTCACGCGCACGGCCGAAGCCGCTCGGAATCCCTGCCTGGTTGAGCAGCTCCAGTGTCACGTGTTCCATGATGTGCACGGGCCAGGTGCCCTCGTGCAGTCGACGCACAAAGCCACCGTATTCCTCATAACTGCAGCGGTGTTCCATCAGGCCGGGTAGCCACGCGACCAGCCGATCCGGAAAACCGGGGATCTTGTCTGAGGGAAAGTCTTCCAGATCACCAATATCGACCCAGGCCTCGATAATCGGTATATAAAAGTCCGTCCACATGTTCGGACCGTGTATGTACTTGATATCAATGATTTCTATCGATTTGTGGCTCATGGTACGGCAACTGGGTTCAGGTTGCATTCGGCGATGCCGGCAGCGGGTTGGGCCTGGCGAGGGTGACACAAACGAGGCAAAAACGGGCTTCTCGTGCCATTGTAAACAGAAACTCTGGGGATTTAACGCACCGTTCGTCAATCGGATGACGATTCAACCGGCTTTAAGCGCAATATTTTCAGGGGGCTGGCTGACGGTTTCTGACCGGGTAGATATTCGTTCTCTTGTCAGCCGGAACGGGTCTGCTGCGTTGTAGAATCCACAGAACAATTTAGACGGTTTTTGAATTGAATCCACACCCTGTAGCGACCCCAGCAATGCTGCCCAGAAACGCGCCGCTGACCCCCGAATTCTGGCAGGCAGCCGTCACGGCACATCTGTCTGCGGGCGAGACTGTGCTCGCCACCCTTGAAACCGATCTCGACGGGCGGCTCAGTTTTGCCCGTGGGCTCCTGTGCCTGACCGATCGGGCACTCTATGCGCTTTCGCCGACCGGGTCATGGGCGGAATGGCATCTGGAACCGGGACGCTCGCTGCGCCTGAGCGACCACGCCGGCGTGGGCATGCTCGAGGTACTGTGTCCAACCGGTCGCCTGGCACACTGGTACTTTACGCTCGCGCAGAATCCTGCCGCGTTACGCCTGGTGCGCCAGTTTGACAGTCTGCGCACCCAGCAGGGTGCCCCCATGGGGGAAACGCTCTCTGCAGGCGTGGCGGGGGACGACCAACCGCTCTGTCCGAACTGCTGGATCCCGTTACCACCCGATCAGGAAGAGTGCCCCGCCTGTTACAGCGAGAATCTCAGTTCGCCCTCGACCTGGACCTTGCTGCGCCTGTGGCGTTTTGCCCGGCCTTACAAGAAAGAGTTACTTATTGGTTTTGTGCTCACCCTGTTGAGCACGGCGGCGACCCTGGTCCCGCCCTACCTGACGATGCCCCTGATGGATCGGGTGCTTATCCCATTCCAGAATGGACGAAATATTCCAGTTGGTTTGACCGTGGCATTACTCAGCGGGCTGCTGGTCAGCGCGCTGGTCGCCTGGGGTCTGGGCTGGGCACGAACCTATATTCTGGCTTTGGTGAGTGAACGGATTGGGGCCGATCTGCGAACCGCCACCTACGACCACCTGCTCAAGCTCTCGCTCGAATATTTTGGTGGCAAACGCACGGGTGACCTGATGGCACGTATCGGCACCGAGTCGGATCGCATCTGCGTCTTCCTTTCTCTTTATGCCCTGGACTTTGCCACCGACGTCATCATGATCCTGATGACGGCAGCCATTCTGGTCTCGATTGATCCCTGGCTGGCACTCGTGACCCTGGCGCCGTTGCCCATGATCATGTGGCTGATCCACCTGGTGCGTGACCGGCTACGCTTCGGTTTTGAAAAAATCGACCGCATGTGGGCCGAGGTGACCAGTGTGCTGGCCGATACGATTCCCGGTATCCGGGTCGTCAAGGCCTTTGCCCAGGAGCAGCGCGAATCAGCCCGCTTCCGAACCGCCAACGCGCATAACCTGGCCATCAATGATCGCGTTAACAAGGTCTGGAGCATGTTCACGCCCACCGTGACGCTGCTCACCGAAATCGGCTTGCTCATCCTGTGGGCCTTTGGCATCTGGCAAGTGGCGCAACATCAGATTACGGTCGGTGTGCTGACGGCTTTTCTCGCCTATATCGGCCGCTTCTATACCCGTCTGGATTCGATGAGCCGCATTGTCTCGCATACCCAGAAGGCAGCGACCGGCGCCAAACGGATCTTCGATATCCTGGATCATGTTTCTAGCGTGCCCGAGGCGATCAACCCCGTGCACCTGGGTGAAGTCAGCGGCCAGATCGACATCCAGCGCGTCGGTTTCCGCTACGGCAACCGGGCCGTGCTGCGTGATGTCAGCCTGAACATCAAGCCCGGGGAAATGATCGGTCTGGTCGGCCATAGCGGTTCGGGCAAAAGTACGCTGGTGAACCTGATCTGCCGCTTCTATGATGCCAGCGAAGGTAGTATCAAGATCGACGGGGTCGATATCCGTTCGATCCCGGTGTCGGAATACCGCCAGCACATTGGCTTAGTGTTGCAGGAGCCCTTCCTGTTTTTTGGCACTATTGCCGAGAACATTGCCTACGGTAAACCCAATGCCACACGCGAAGAAATTGTCGCCGCGGCCCGGGCAGCGCATGCACATGATTTCATTCTGCGATTGCCGCATGGTTACGACTCGGTAGTTGGTGAACGGGGTCAGGCGTTATCGGGCGGTGAGCGCCAGCGTATATCGATTGCCCGGGCGCTACTGATCAACCCGCGAATCCTGATTCTCGACGAGGCCACCTCGTCGGTCGATAGCACCACCGAAAAAGAAATCCAGAAAGCCCTGGATAACCTGGTGCAGGGGCGGACGACAATTGCCATTGCCCACCGTCTGTCGACTCTGCGCAAGGCCGACCGGCTGATCGTGCTGGAACGCGGCCAGATTATCGAAGAAGGATCGCACGACGACCTGATGGTTCTGGATGGTACCTACCGCCGCATGGTGGAAACACAGGCCCGGCAGGAAGCCGAAGACAAGGCCTCGGCAATGTCTGCACTGGGAGGGCGTCAGCATGAAGAATGATCAGGTTTGTCAGCCACAAGGCTTTAGCCTGCGCCAGGATGCCTTTGGTCATCTCGAGTTGGTGTGGGCAGACGGCACGGTCGAGGAGCGTGTCACCCCGGTTCGGGCATTTCCCTTCTCGGATCCCGAGCACGGCTTTTCACTGGTTAATGCCGAGAGCCACGAGGTGCTCTGGCTGGATTCGATCAATGACCTATCCCTAGAGGACCGGGCGCTGGTCGATACTGTACTGGCCGCGCGCGAATTCATGCCGGTCATCACCCGCATCGACAGCGTTTCGTCCTTCAATACCCCAAGTACCTGGCAGATCGACACGGAGCAAGGCAAGACCGAGCTCGTACTCAAGGGAGAGGAACATATCCGCCGGATCAATGGGATGGGTGGGCACACCCTGTTGATCTCGGACAGCCACGGCATCCAGTTTCTGGTGCGCGACATCAATCAGCTGGATAAGCACAGCCGCCGGTTGTTGGATCGATTCCT
>CAZRYZ010000041.1:0-12003 GCA_964604465.1 uncultured Dechloromonas sp.
CCGGTCATGGCGCAGTCTGCCAATCCGAACGCGGTGAATTCCGAGGGGGACATGTCTCGCGTCGAGGTGCAGAAGACGGCGGTGAGCGATATTCCGGCGCAGTACCGATCTGAAGCGTCGCGCCCGCGCAAACCCTTTACGGTTCGTTTTACCTGTCCTGAATCTGGTCGGCTCTACGTGGTGTTTGATAACGCCCAGCAGACCGCGACGATCGAACTGGGTCAGACCACCCGTTATCTGCGCCAGGTGCCTAGTGCCGATGGTGGCCGATACGCCAACTCGGATGAGTCCTATGTATTCTGGGTCAAAGGCAAACGTGCGACGATCAACGGCGCCGAGGTGTGCGACGCGGACTGAGATGCCGGGTCACGCTGCTCTTTTCCAGGTGGCGTGCAAAGCGGGTGAACTCGAGGCCGAGCTTCTGTTCCAAGAGCTTGGCCTGATTTTGAATGCTGTCCCAGCGGGGCGCGAATGCCGGGTTCTTGAACGCCAGAATGATCTGGTTCCCGCCATCGCGAACCTTGATGTTGAGAATGCGGTCATCAAAGATGCCGGCCAGTTGTTGTCGGGGTTCGTCATAGCCGGCCTTGTCACCTGCCAGATTCATGACCAGAATGCCGTTGGGCGATAAGGTATCGAAGACGGCCCCATAGAAATCGGGCGCGGTCAGCTCGGGGGCAATACCAGTGCCATCAAAAGCATCAAGAAGAACGATGTCGGTACGGGTGTTGTGATGCTCAATGAAGCGTGTGGCGTCGTCACAATGGATGCGGAAGCGCTCATTGTCCTCCGGAATGCAGAAGGCCTGGCGGAAGCCGATAACGTGGGGATTGATTTCGACCGCGGTGATGTCGCAGTGGGGCAGGTGCCGGTAACAGTATTTGGCCAGTGAGCCGCCGCCCAGACCGAGGAGCAGGATGGCCTTGGGTCGCGGATAGAAGAGCAGAAAACTCATCATCTTCTGCGTATAGATCAGTTCTAGCGCATCGGGCTGGCTGATGCGCATGGTGCTCTGGATCAGGCTCAGACTGAGATGCAGGGTGCGCAGATCATCATGGCTGATCAGGTAGGGCTTGTCGTAGGTGCCCGCTAGCAACTGTCGGCGCAAGGTTTCCGCATCACTATCGGCAGGTTCGAGCAGGCTGAGGGTGCCAGTCTCGATATCAAAGGGACAGGGGATTTCAAACAACGGGGCAGTCATCC
This sequence comes from uncultured Dechloromonas sp., assembly GCA_964604465.1. Classification (GTDB taxonomy): domain Bacteria; phylum Pseudomonadota; class Gammaproteobacteria; order Burkholderiales; family Rhodocyclaceae; genus Fluviibacter. Next base: position 1,204 of record CAZRYZ010000041.1, read on the forward strand.
AGACAGTATAATCGTCAGTGTTCTGATTACTCTGGCTCATCATGCATAACGCGACACCTCATGCTGCCCCGGGTGGCAAACCTAATCCCATGGAAAAACTGATCTTTGCCAGCCGTTGGCTGCAGGCCCCTCTCTACCTCGGCCTGATTCTGGCTCAGTGCGTTTACGTCTACCAGTTCATGATCGAACTGAAGCATCTGGTCACTGGCGCATTTGCCGAGCATGTCAGTGAAACCGTGATCATGCTCTCAGTACTGGGGCTGATTGATGTGGTGATGATTGCCAATTTGCTGGTGATGGTCATCGTGGGCGGCTACGAGACTTTTGTCTCCCGACTCAACCTCGAGGGCCACCCTGATCAGCCCGAGTGGTTGTCCCATGTCAACGCCGGCGTGCTCAAGGTAAAACTTTCGACAGCTATTATCGGGATCTCATCGATTCACCTGCTCAAGACCTTTATCAATGCCGAAAACATGACCGATCACACCATCATGTGGCAGGTGATCATTCATCTGGTCTTCCTGGTATCAGCCTATGCGATGGTGCTGGTCGACAAGCAGATGAACCAGTCCCTGCTGCTGAGCAAGGCGGCTCACGAGGCACACTAGGATGCGTCGGGTGCGTACGTGGCTATTATGGGTTGGCGGGCTGCTGTTGAGCGCCCATCTTTGGGCCGCTGATCCTACAGCTCCGGTATCGTTACCGGCGCCGGGATCGCACGCTGCCGGTCTGACCCCGGGCGTGATTACGGTGATTGATCCGGTCCGGTCCAAGCCCCTCAAACCCGTCGAGGTTTCCTACCGGGGCTACCCGGCAGTCGTGATGCTTGACCTGTTACTGGGGCAACGCTGGCGGGCGCCGGGCACGCTGGTGGGTTTTGAAACAAAAGATGGCTATCTGTCTCTGGTGCCGTCGGAACGTCTACAGAAGTATCCGGCCTACCTGGTATATGAAAGAGCCGACGGTGATGCCTTCAGCGTGGAAGTCCCCCCGCTGGATCACCTAGTGCCACTGGGCCCTTGGTATCTGGTCTGGAATAATGTGATGAATCCCGATCTGCGTGTCGACGGGGCGACCTATTGGCCTTACCAGGTGACTGGTATGAAGATTATGGATGCCCAGAGCTTACAACCTCTGTATCCGCCCATGTTGCCAGAATCCTACCGGCGCGGAGCCCGGCTGACCCAGCAATATTGTCTGTCCTGCCATCAGGTGAACCGGGTCGGTGGCAGCAAAATGCCGATTGATCTGGCGCAATGGGCGACCGGCCAGTCTTTTGCCCGTTTTGCGACCTGGGTGCTGGATCCTTCAGGTAAGAACCCGTTGACGACCATGCCGGCCCTGGCGGTTGATCGGCCGGCTGCCGAGCGTCAGATGATGGCGCGGCAGATCTATGGTTATCTGCGTGCACTGGGTGCCCTTGGCAACTCGGAAAGCCGGGCCGGGCATTAGGCAACGATTAAGCGGCGTGCTTACTGGCTGACTTTGAGGATGATGACCCCGCCGATGATCATGGCGGCACCCAACCAGCGGAGCATCGATGAGTGCTCACCAAAGAGCAGAATCCCCACGACAAAGGTGCCTGCCGCGCCGATGCCGGTCCAGACCGCATAGGCCGTCCCGATCGGGATCTCTTTCTGGGCCAGCCAGAGTAACCAGGCGCTGAGCACGATCGACAAGCCCGAGAAAGCAAACCAGCTGATCTGACGCAAGCCCTCATGCGCCTGAGCCATTTTGTATCCCAGGGGCCAGCCGATCTCGCAGATGCCGGCCAGGATGAGGAGGGTCCATGCGTGGTTCATGGTTCGGATCATACCGGAGTGCCTTGATAGTCAGCTCGACGCCTTGTTTGCTGCCCTGCAAAATTATTTCAACTTTTCCCTTGACATCGCCTATTGTGCCCCTATAATTGATTATGTTGCACCGCAACAAACAGGCGAAATCTCGATATTTCAGATATCTCAGATAACACCTAAAGATCGCGGGTCGCAAAGTTTTAAGAAGCGCAAGAAGAAGCAAGACGTTAGAGACATCAATTTTTTTATTTTTATCTTCAAGGAGTCCACCATGAACGCACTGAACAACGAAAACCTGCTGTCGGCCAACAAGGCTGCTATCGACACCCTGCTGTCGGTTGCCAACACCGCACTGGCTACTGCTGAGAGCCTGGCTGCCCTGAATCTGGGTACGGCCCGTGAAGCCCTGAACGACAGTGCCAAGAATGCCAAGGCTGTAATGGGCGTGAAGACCCCGCAAGAAGTCGCTTCGATGGGTGCTGCTCTGGGTCAACCGGCTGCCGAGAAGGCCGTTGCCTACTCGCGTAGCGTCTATGAAATCTCGACCGGTGCTGCCCAGGAAGTTGCCAAGCTGGTTCAGGCTCAGTTTGCCGAACTGAACAAGGCTGCTCAGGAACTGGCCGAAAAGACTGCCAAGGCTTCGCCGTTCGGTTCTGACGTTGCTCTGGCTGCTGTGCGCCAGGCGGTCACTGCTGCTAACTCGGCTTTCGAGAACATGAACAAGGCTGCCAAGCAAGCCGCTGAATTCACCGAAGCTGGTGTGTCGGCTGCCACCTCGGCTGCTGTGAAGGCTGCTGGCACGGGTGCCAAGAAGTCTGCCAAGAAGTAAGTCACTGACGGGGTTGGTGGCGTCTCCGGGCTAACCGGAACCCACCGAACCCGGCTCTGATGGACGGCCCCGCCGGAGAAATCCGCGCGGGGCTGTTTGTTTCTGGGGATAATGACGGCATGTCTGAATTTGATTTTGAAACACCCATTGATCGCCTAACACCGCCCATTGATGATTCGATCAAGTGGGGCCGCTATGCACGGCATCACGCCCGGGGGCAGGATGTGCTCCCGATGTGGATTGCCGATATGGATTTTTCGGCTCCGCCCGCGGTGATCGAAGCGCTGGAAACGCGTGTGCAACATGGGGTGTTCGGCTATCCGCATCCGACCCCGGCGGTTCGTGACGCGGTGTTATTGCACCTGGAACGAGACCTGGGCTGGTCGGTTGAAGCCGACTGGCTGGTCTGGCTGCCGGGGCTGGTCACCGGTCTGAACCTGGCCTGCCGTGCGGTGGGTGATGCCGGTGATGCGGTGCTCACGGCTGTGCCGATTTATCCGCCGTTCATGTCGGCACCGACATTGAGCCATCGTCAGCTGCTGACCATCCCTCTAGTACATCAGCATGGTCAATGGGTCTGGGATTTTGATGCGCTGGAGGCACTGGCAGTTTCACCCGAGGGGCAGCGTATCCGACTCCTCATGCTGTGTAACCCGCATAACCCGGTGGGTTGTGTCTGGGACCGGGAAACCTTGATCCGGCTGGGGCAGTTGGCCGAACGCCATGACTGGTTGATCTGCTCGGACGATATCCACGCCGAACTGGTGTTGGAGCCGGGTTGCCGTTATACGCCGCTGGCCAGTCTGTCGCCGGCATTGGCGCAGCGAACGATCACGCTCTTGGCCCCCTCCAAAACCTACAACATCCCGGGTCTGGGTGCCTCATTTGCCGTCATCCCGGATCCAGTGTTACGCCGACGATTCGAGGCCGTGATGAACGGCATTGTGCCGCATATCAATGTACTGGGTTATACAGCCATGGCTGCAGCCTATCGTCATGGCGTGCCATGGCGTGACGCGCTTCAAACATATCTACGGCAGAACCGGGATCGCCTCGTCGAGGCAGTGAATGATATTCCGGGTTTACAGATGGATTCGCCAGAAGCGACCTATCTTGCGTGGATCGATGCTTCAGGGTTGGCACTTCCAGCGGGCCAGTCGGCAGCCCGGTTTTTCGAGGCGGCGGGTCTGGGGTTGTCAGCCGGTGAGGATTTCATGCCCGGTGCAACCCAGTATGTCCGGCTTAATTTTGCCTGTCCCCGGACAACTCTCGAGGAAGCGATTCGTCGACTCGGCGCAGCCTGTGCTCCCTGTGCCGCAAACCACGGCTAGGATCTGAAGGGCGCTCAGCGCCGGTTATCGATCAGAATTTCGCGCAGGAAGAGGTGTTTTGCCACATCGCCTTTGAGCATGGCCCGGATTTCTTCATCACTTTGTCGGCCGCGCAGTTCAAGGCGTTCTCCCAGAATCCTGCAGTCAGTACAAACCGCTTCGGTCAGGGGTTGCTGCACGATCAGCAAAGGGTAACGTTCACGCAGGATATGAAGCGGGATTCCGGCGTCGCTGCGATAGCCACGAATATCTGCCCCAGGGAGCAGAAAACGGTACTGTTCGTAGGCGGCATTAAAGTGGTAAGGCACCCAGACCGTCTGACCGGCGGTCTGCCATTGCACCTTTTCCGGGTAGCGTCCCATCGGACCGTCGAAGACCGACAAAAACCCGGTGAGGGTCAGGTAAGCGGCAAAGACACCGGGCAGGGTGAGCCAGGGCAGAAGCCGGGGCAAAAGCAACGAAAGCGCCAGACTGCTCAGCACGATGACCACCAGGACAGCCTGAGTAGCACTGTAGAGTGGTTGCCCTACGTCGTGCTGGAGGAGCCAGCCCAGATAGCCTATGGCGGCGATGGCGATCATGCACAACAAGGTGGTCACGAACAGCACCCAGCGGCTCAGGCGGAACCAGATGAGCGCAATCAGTACCGAAAGCGCCGGCATAGCCTCGAGGAGATAGCGGCTGGAGCGCTGGCTCGGGAAGCAGAAGACGATAAACAGGATCAGCACCCACCACCAGAGGAACTTCTCATCATCGCTCAGGTCGCGTGTACGGATCAGTCGCCATAACCCCATACCCATAGCGGCAAAGACCACCAGGGCCAGCAGCCCTGCATTAAGAGCGTAGCCAGTCGCCAGCACCCAGATGCTGCCATCGCCCCAGAACATCTTGCTCAGGTAGCTCGGGCCATGGGGATCGAATTTTCCTGCATTTTCGCCAACGACGAACTCCTGCCAGATCGATTGCGGGTTGGGGTCGAAGGCAAACCAGAGCGCAAAGATGCCGAGCGATATCAGCGCGATGAGAATGAGTTTGTAGACATCCCGCTTGAGAAACTCGCCCGGGCGGTAGTGCCGGTATCGCCAGTACCAGAAGGCCAGACCCAGCCCGACAGGCAGCAACAGGGCAAAGGATTTGTAAAGCAGCCCAATGCCGGTACAGACGCCAATCAGCAGTGGCATCGCCCAGGGCGAATCAAAACCGTGTTTGCCTCGGAACAGCAGGAGAAAGAAGGGCATGAACAGCCAGAACACTTCGCCGGCGTTGGTCAGGAAGGGGCGACCAAAGCGGTAGGTGCTGAAAAAGGCCAGCCAGATCAGCGCCGCCAGGAGGCCGGTGGCCAGGTGCCGATGGCTACACTTCCAGCCGAGCAGGCCAACCAGCAGGGCAGTCGCCAGTGTATAGAGAACGTTCGGATAGCGCAGCTGCCAGAGGGTCCAGTCCTGACCCCAGTGCGTGCTCAGAATCCCCTGCCAGAAGAGCATGGGGGGCTTGGTGTTGCGCATATTTTCCAGCGTAGACTGCAGCGGCAGCCAGTGGCCGCTATCCGCAGTGAGGCGGGCGATATGGGCGTAAGGGAACTCGTCGCCGTTCTTCGGGATCTGCAGGCTATCCAGACCGAAGAAATAGGTGACGACTGCCAGAACCACCATGGCGACGAGCACCACGATCTGCCAGAGGGGTGTCGCGTGCGGGGTATGTGCCGGGCGGGCGGACAGATCCAGAGTCGCTTGCCGGGTGCGCTTAGAGCTCATTGGGGGAGGGCTCCGGCTTTTCGCGTCGGAGCTTGAGTCGCCCGAAGGTCCAGATGTCATTGGCCACAAAGTTGAACAGGCTGGCAATGACCACGGCAATCAGGTTGGCGGCCAGATAGTGCAGGAAAAGGGCGAACAGGTTGGTCAGGCCGAATTGCACAGCGATACCCACCCAGCAGGCCAGCGCGTACTGGCCGAACTGGACGACGATCGGTACCGAGCGCAGAGACCGTCGGTCATGCCATGTCCAGCGGCGGTTCCAGGTGAAATTGCTGATCGTGGCCACAAAGATGGCCAGTGCCAGCGAAAGATTCAGGCGCAGAGCCTCGGGGCGCATGCTGCGGAAGAGGTGTTCCTGTCCGATATACAGGATGCTCAGGTTCACAATGACGCCGGAGGCGCCAACGATGCCGAACTTGATAAAACGGGGGCGGAACAGGGCACCAATCAGGGGCAGTTGCTGCAAAAACTGGATCAGGCTGTGCATGCTTACTGGTTGGGTTGCAGCGTAAAAGACACCGGCTGGGCCGCCGGCGGTAGCCCCAGAAGTTCGTGCGCTTTTTCCAGCACCTGCTCGGGAGTGATCTGTTTAAGGCACTGGTTGTCGCCATCACAGGGCGACATCCGGTGGTTGTAGGCGGTCAGGCAGGGCGAACAGGCCAGGGGCTGGTGCAGGAAATAGGCTTTCTTTGCCCAGGAGCGGTACAGACGGGGGGTTTCCGGCCCGAACAGAATAATGGTCGGAATCGGGGTCATCGCCGCAAACTGGCCGGGCCCCCCGTCATTGGTGATCAGCAGGGCCGCCCGGTGGAACAGCGCCAGCAGGTGGCGGACCGAGCGGGTGTAGCCGGTCAGATCAATACACATGGGGTTGCGGCAGTGGTTGAGCACCGCCTGACCAAAGGCTTTGTCGCCCTTCAGCCCGATTACCCCGACGGCATAACCCTGCTGCAGGAAGTGGTCGGCGACCCGGTAATAATATTCCAGCGGCCAGGCACGAATGGGCAGGATGCCACCGCTTGGATATATAAGAATCAGTGGCTTACCAGCAACTGTTGGAAAATCACTTTCAAGCCGTGCGGCCTCGTTTTCGATCTCGCCCGGGTTAAAAACCAGGGTAGGCGGTGTGATCGGCTGGTCCGGGGGCAGCGTTTTTCCGGCCGGATGGGTGGTCGAATCGATCGCATCGACCATGGTCAGAAGCTGGTGGCTCAGGTGGCGGTAGGGGTTGTACATGACCGGGTTGGTCAGGTAACCGCCGCGGTAGAGCCCCTCCTGGGTATGGGGCTCGAACCCGACCAGCACCGGGGCACCGGACAGGTAGGCAATAAGGCTGCTGACCCGGGCAAAGAGCTCGCAGTCGATGACCACGTCAAAGCGGAGTGCCCGCATCTTCTGCACGGCTTCCCAGAGATCGCGCGCAAAGTCCTTGAGGTCGGCATCGTTCAGGGTGATGACATTCCGGGGGGGTACCACGCCCAGCAGGTCGAGCACCTCGCGATTCTTGGCGAACAGCATGACATGCAGTTCGGCATCGGGATAGCGGGCTCGGATCGCCTGGAACATGGGCTCAGCCAGTACCAGACTGCCCATTTCCGAGAGCAGAATGACCAGAATCCTTTGGGGGCTGCCCCTAAGCTTGCGCCGTAGACCCAGTTTGCGCAGACACCAATCCCAGGCGGTGAATAGGGCGCAAAGGGGAACCCCGGCGTATTTATCAACAGCGCGTTGGAATCGGATATCCATCAGTGGGCAGTTTGGTCTCGGCAAGTCCGGCCGCTGGCGGGCGGCTGAGACAGTCACCGTCATTCAGTAAAGCCTGAATGATACCTGTCCTTGGGATAAAATGCCGTCATGAGCACACCAAACGCCCTGATTGTTGCGATGTCTGCCCGGAGCCCCCGGGTATGAATCAAATCGTCCGGTGGTTGCCGACGGCGATGTTTGCCGGGGCGCTAGGCGCGACGCTTGTGATGTATCCCACGCTGCGGGATCCCGCGCCAGTGGAACCCCGTTTTTCCAACCCGCTTGAATCCGTGACGCCGGGTCGGGCGGTCGCAGCCCGTCTGCCTGCCCAATTTGTCTGGTCTGACCTGCCCCGGCCGACGCCTTCGGCGCATGCAGCGACCCTGACCGAGGTGCTACCCGCTGAAGGGGCGCCTGAGACACCGACCCGCTTGCTGGCCGCCTGGTTTGGTGGCACCCGTGAGGGGGCGGCCGATGTGTCGCTGTATCAGTCCGGCTGGACAAGCGGTCAACCTTGGAAACCGGCCACAGAATTGATGACGCGTCAGAGCGTGCAGGGGCAAATGGGGCGCAATATCCGCAAGCTCGGTAATCCGCTGCTCATGGCCGAGCCGGGGCGGCTGCATCTGTACTTTGTCAGTGTCTCTTACGGCGGTTGGGCGGGCAGTGCCATCAACCGCAGTCTATCGACCAATGATGGCCAGAGCTGGTCAGTGCCGCATCGGATTATCAGCAGCCCTTTCTTCAATCTGAGTACCTTGGTCCGTAATCCCGGTGTCTGGTACACCGATGGCACTCTGGGGCTGCCGGTGTATCACGAATTCATCAATAAACATGGCGAGTGGTTGCACCTCGCTGCGGATGGCCGGGTGCTTGATAAGTCGCGCATGGCCATGCCACGGGCCACCTTGCAGCCGGCCGTCGTGCCGTTGACCGAAACGCATGCCGTGGCGGCGCTCCGTGATGCCGGCCCCGGCGATAATCATGTTCAGTGGAGCGAATCGCTGGATGGCGGCCAGTCCTGGTCGCAGCAGTCGGCGCGCGAGATCCCTAATCCCAACGCCGCTGCGGCCATGATTGGGCTGCAGGACGGCACGTTGCTCATGGCCTGTAATCCGATTCCCGGCAATCGCAATCGTCTGTCGCTATTGCGCTCGACGGATCGTGGTCTGACCTGGTCTCTGGTGCGTGTGGTGGAAGAGAGTGCGGATGACCGGGATGAGTTTTCCTACCCGGCATTGCTGCAGGATCGGCAGGGGCGGATCCACCTGTTGTATACCTGGAAGCGTCAGGGCATTCGTCATGCCACTTTTACGCAGGGATGGCTGAACCAGCCCGGTAATCCGATCATTCCGGCGGTGCCGCGATGAGCGCCTCGATGCCTTCGTTCGTAAACCGACTCTGCCAACCGGTGATCCGTCAGCGGGTGATTCTCATCGCACTGGCGTTGTTGTCGCTTATTCCGGTGGGGGGCTTGCCACTCTGGCGCTACGTGTATGGATTTACGGGGGATCTGGCCCCCGCGACCTGGGTGCTTTTCGGCGTCTGGTTCGTGGCACCACAGGAGTTCAAGGCCTGGGTACACAAAGAGTTGCCATTGCATCGACGCCTGGTGCTGCTGGTATCGGCGATCCTCTTTTATGTTCTGGCGCTGGGCTCCGGGAGTTTTGACCCCTATGCCGCCGGTTACCAGCCGCGCGTCCTTCTGGTATTAATGTCCTTGTGGGTGCTCTGGCGCGGCCGAAGGCTGCCGGGGCTGACCCTGCTGCTGGCATTCGGCCTAATGGTCTATAGCCTGCACGGATTGAGCTCGGATAATCTGTGGGATTATCTACTCGACCCCGTCATGACAATCGCGCTGGCGATCAGCGTCTTCCGTAGTGTAAAGTCCCGTCGTTTCACCTCTCCTGATTAGCCCGGATTCTTTTCATGTTTGATCTTGTTAACAAGCACCGTAAGTTCGTTCAGATTTTTCTGGCCCTGATCACGCTGCCTTTTGCTTTCTGGGGTATTGACTCCTATTTCCAAGACGCGGCATCCACCGATGAGGTTGCCCGCGTCGGGAGCAGCAAAATCACCCTGCAACAGCTGGATAATGCGATGCGTGAGCGAGCCGACCAGATCCGGGCGCGCCAGGGGGCAGCGGTGGATAGCCGCCTGTTTGAATCCCCGGCATTTCGTCAGAGCGTGCTGAATGAACTGGTTGAGCAGCGGTTGCTGATTCTAGAAGCAGAGCGCCTGGGGGTGGCGGCTAATGATGTGGTGCTGCGCGAACTGATCGCCCAGATCCCGGCCTTTCAGGAAAACGGCAAGTTTTCTCCGGCCAAGTATGAGCAGGTGCTGCGAGCCCAGGGTATGACGCCGAGTGCCTTCGAGCAGAATCTTCGCCGGGATCTGACGACACAGGTGCTGGTCAATGGGGTGGCCTCGACCACGCAGATCTCACGCACCCAGCTCAATCAGATCATCAATGCCGAAACGCAAGAGCGTGATGTGTCGATGGCCATGTTGTCTTCCGGTGACTACCTGAAATCGGTCACCGTCGATGACGCTGCCGTTCGCCAGTTCTACGAATCGAACCAGCGTGAGTTTCAGATGCCCGAGCGGGTCAAGGTCGCTTATGTGGTTCTGAGTGACCCGAAGGTCGTTGCTAAGGAATCTGATAACTTCAGCAATATGGTCTACGAGCAATCTGACACCTATCAGGATGTGGCCAAGGCGCTCAACCTCAAGGTCGAACAGAGTGGCTGGATCAGTGCTAACGGGCAAGGTGCCCAAGGCATGCTGGCCAACCCCAAGGTGCTTCAGGCCATCTTCAGCCCATCGAGCCTGAAGGACCGTCGTAATAGTCCAGCGATCGAGGTGGCGCCGAATGTCTTGCTCTCGGTGCGTGTGACCGAGTATGAACCGGTGTCGATCCGACCTTTCGATCAGGTCTCAGGTGATATCCGCAAGTACCTCCTGAATAAAGCTGCGGCAGAAAAGGCCGCGGCCGATGGCGAGGCACGTCTGGCTGATCTGAAGGCTGGCAAGACGGTGGAGATCAAGTGGAGCCCAGTCAAAGCGGTGTCCCGCTTGCAGCCTAACGGGTTAGCGCCAGATGCAGTACAACTGGTCTTTGCGGCCGATGCCGCCAAATTGCCGGCCTTTACCGGTAGCCAGGCTGGTACCGCAGGCTATGCGCTCTTCAAGGTTTCGGCAGTTCGGGCGGGTGGCAAGCTAAGCGATGAGAAACGCGCACAGATCGCCGACGCTTACCAGCGCGCAGTGCAGCAGGCCGATGTGGTGAGCCTGATGGTGTCGTTGCGGAATCAGCATCCGGTGAAGATTGCCAAACGCCCCGA
>CAZRYZ010000042.1:0-11759 GCA_964604465.1 uncultured Dechloromonas sp.
TTTCTGCCCGCTCGGTATAGCGGGCCATCCAGTACAAACTATCAGCAGTGCGGGAAAGCATGTTGCGTCCTTAAATGAATGGGCACCGGCTTATTCGGCAGCGACCCAGGTATCCTTGGTTCCACCACCCTGTGATGAGTTGACCACCAGGGAGCCCTCCTTGAGGGCAACCCGAGTCAGGCCACCCGGTACCATGCGCACGCCGCTGGGTGAGCTCAGCACGAAGGGGCGTAGATCGATATGACGGGGCGCAATGCCGGATTCGACCATGGTGGGACAGGTTGACAGCGACAGGGTGGGCTGCGCGATGTAGGCATCCGGGTGCGCCACCAGCTTCGCCCTGAAATCTGCAATCTCCGCCCGCGACGCGGCCGGTCCAATCAGCATGCCGTAACCACCAGCGCCATGCACTTCCTTGACGACCAGCTTTTCGAGGTTATCCAGCACATACTTCAGCGAATCGGCTTCCGAACAGATATGGGTGGGTACGTTATGCAGGATTGGCTCCTGTCCCAGGTAAAAACGAATCATGTCAGGCACATAGGGATAAATCGATTTGTCATCTGCCACACCCGTACCAATCGCATTAGCCAGTGTCACGCGTCCGGCACGATAGGCACGCATCAAGCCCGGGACGCCCAGCATCGAATCCTTATTGAAGACTTCAGGGTCCAGATAATCATCATCAATACGGCGGTAAATGACATCCACACGTTTCTTGCCATGGGTGGTGTGCATATAGACGGTATCGTCCTCGACCATCAGATCCTTGCCCTCGACCAGTTCCACGCCCATCTGCTGTGCCAGGAAAGCATGTTCGAAATAGGCCGAGTTATAAAGGCCGGGAGTCATGACGACCACAGTCGGATCTTCAAGTGAGTCGGGCGCTCCCTGTCGCAGGGTCTCCAGCAACAAGTCGGGGTAGTGCGCCACCGGGGCGATGCGGTGCGCACCGAAGAGATCCGGGAAGAGCCGCATCATCATCTTGCGGTTTTCCAGCATGTACGACACACCCGATGGCACACGTAGGTTATCTTCCAGCACGTACCACTCGTTATCGCCCACACAGACGAGATCAATCCCTGCAATCATGGCGTAGATACCAGATGGCACATCAAGGTCAAGCATTTCTTTACGAAACTGGGCGTTACCTAAGACCCGATTGGCCGGAATAATGCCGGCGCGCAGGATGTCTCCCCGACCGTACACATCCTTCAGAAACAGGTTCAGCGCCTGTACCCGCTGAGTCAGCCCTTTCTCCAGACGCGCCCAATGGTTGGCCGGAATGATGCGCGGCACCAGGTCAAAGGGAATGAGCCGCTCCGTACCCACATCATCGCCATACACAGAGAAAGTGATGCCCACCTGCCGGAACAAATGATCTGCCTCGGCTTTCTTACCTTCAAGAAAGCCGTTGGCGCGCGCCGACTTCCAGGCATCGAAGGCCTTGTAGTGTGAACGGACCTTGCCGTTTTCGAGCAGCATTTCGTCAAACATGATTGCCTCGCCATTGCGAAAAAATAAAGTTCACACTGACTAATACAAGAAACGTGCCAAGATCACTGCTGCTGAGCGAGCCCATTCAGCGTCGTGACCTCATCAAAATGATGGTTATAGGGGATGCGCCGCACTGCCGTGGTGCAGCGCCCGGTATGTCGCACCATACCGGTGCCCCACGGGCGCACCTACGGTGTTAGGATGACCTATGAACTTGAACCACTAATGCCATGCACTCATTACTTTCCTGGAGCCTCAATGGCGCCCTGATCGCCGTGGCCGTCTTCATCCATTATGAAACGCTGTACACGCTGGCGAGCCAGATGCCAAAGCTGACGCGTGTCCCACCGCGCTACCGGGTCTTGCTGGGCGTGTTTGCCATTCTGATCGCCCACGCCGTCGAGATCTGGGTGTTCGCCATGGGCTACTACGCTTCTGTCAGCCTGGGCCATGGGGCCCTTTATGGGATGCTCACACCCGATCTACTCAGCGATTGCGTTTATCTTTCCTGGGTGTCCTACACCACCATCGGCTTCGGTGACATCGTGGCCAGTGGCGACTTGCGCTTCCTCCCCGGCATTGAAGCGCTGACCGGCTTTGTACTGGTGACCTGGTCGGCCTCGTTCCTGTTCATTGAGATGCAGAAATTCTGGCCCATGGCCCGGGCGGTCGACCACCGTCCGGAAATTCACGACCATTAAGCTGGAACGGGCCAACCGGCCCGGGTGTTAGAATTGCGGGTTGCTTCACCCCCCCAGCCAGCCCGCACCCACCCAGGCCTCCCGCGCCCGCACCTTACCGAGCTTACGCATGGATACCGTTCTGCTGTTCAAGGCTCTGATCCTCGGCATTGTCGAGGGACTGACCGAGTTTCTACCGATTTCCTCCACGGGTCACCTGATTCTGGTGGGCGACCTCCTGGATTTCAACGACGAAGCCGGCAAGGTCTTTGAAATCGTCATCCAGTTCGGCGCGATTCTGGCAGTGATCTGGGAATACCGCGCCCGCCTGTGGGACACCGTGTCATCGTGCACGACCAGTCGCAAATCCCAACGATTTCTGCTGAACGTGGCGGTTGCTTTTCTCCCCCTGGCCACATTGGGCTTACTGTTTCATAAATCGATCAAGGCTCACCTGTTTAACCCCATCTCGGTGGCTGCCGCCTTTATCATCGGTGGCCTGATCATCTTCTGGGCCGAGCGGCGTTCGCACCATGTCCGCGTTCCGTCGGTCGATGACATGACCCTGAAAGATGCCCTCATGCTGGGTTGCATCCAGGCGCTCGCCCTGATTCCCGGCACCTCGCGTTCCGGGGCCACGATCATTGGTGGCCTGTTGATGGGTCTATCGCGTAAAGCCGCAACCGAATTCTCTTTCTTTCTTGCCATCCCGACCCTCGGCGTTGCGACGATTTATCAGGTCTACAAGGAGTGGGCTACGATCCAAAATACCGATCTGGGCATGTGGGCTGTCGGATTTATCTCTGCATTTATTTCGGCCTTCCTGTGCATCCGCTGGCTGCTCCGCTACATCACGACCCATAGCTTCGTGATCTTTGCCTGGTACCGCATCATCTTTGGTATCGTTGTGCTGGTGACGGCCTACACTGGGCTGGTCAGCTGGTCTGCCCACTAAGCCCCGTGACGACCCATGAGTGATTACGTCCTCTTCGAGGAAGGTGGCAACTTTCGTGCCGCGACGATCCAGTCGGATCAGACGACCAGCCTGCAGGTTGAGCTGCCGGGCGGCAAGCGCCAGAAACTGAAGGCGGCACAGATCCTCTTGCGTTTCAAGGATCCCGCGCCGGCTCAATTGCTACCGATGGCCGAACCGATGGCCGCCGATATGGATCCGGCGTTTCTCTGGGAGTGCGCGCCGGAGTCCGAGTTCTCGGTGACCGATCTCGCAACGGACTACTATGGCCATGCCCCTTCTGCGGTTGAAAGCGCGGCACTGCTTCTCGGTCTGCACAATGCCCCGCTCTATTTCCACCGTCGGGGCAAAGGCGTCTTCCGTCGTGCGCCCCCCGAGATTCTCAAGGCGGCCCTGGCCGGTGCCGAAAAGAAGCGATTACAGGCCGAGGCCGTCGATCGGATGGTGGCGCTGCTGGTCGCCGGGACGCTGCCCGAGGAATTAGCGGGGCAGGTCGAGTCGCTGCTGGTACAACCCGACCGGAACCGCCCTGAGGTCAAGGCCTTCGAAGCGGCCTGCGCCGCTACCCGGGAATCCCCTGCGGCGCTCCTGCTGCGCTGTGGTGCCTTTCCCGATGCCTACCACTGGCACTACCGCCGTTTCGCCGCCGAACGTTTCCCCAAGGGAACCGGATTCCCCGAACTTCCCGAACCCGCAACCGTGGGCGATTTGCCGCTCGCCGATGTGCAGGCCGTATCGATCGATGATGCCAGCACCACGGAGATTGACGATGCCCTGTCGGTCACGCGGCTGCCTGGCGTCGGCTGGCGCTTTGGCATTCATATTGCCGCACCGGGGCTGGGGATTCTTCCGGGCTCGCCGCACGATGCCGTCGCGCGCGCCCGACTCTCGACCGTCTATATGCCCGGTCACAAGATCACCATGTTGCCGGATGCACTGGTCCGTCGTTTTACCCTGGCTGCGGGCACGCCATGTCCGGCGGTCTCACTGTATGTCACCACCGACGATCAGTTTGAAATCCTGAACCACGAGTCCCGGGTCGAACGCGTTCCCATTGCGGCCAATCTGCGGCTGCACGAAATCGAACCCCATATGAGCGTGGATGCGCTCAACCGTGGCGAGCCCCCGGCGTGTGCGTATGGAGACACGCTGCTCACGCTATGGCGGTTTGCGGCGGCGTGTGCCGGTCGTCGAGGCAAGCCAGCCACCCAGACCGGCCTGCACGACTACCATTACGAGATTGAAGGACCCCTGCACGATAAGATCACGGGCGATATTCTGGAACCAGACACCTGCCAGATCCATATCGAGGCTCGTAAGCGCGGCAGCCCCGTCGATATGCTCGTCGCTGAGCTCATGATCCTCGCCAACGCGACCTGGGGTCAGCTGCTGGCAGACAAAGGCATCCCCGGTCTGTATCGGGGGCAGGTTGCCGGCAAGGTGCGCATGACTACTTCGGCGCTGCCGCATGAGGGCCTGGGTGTCTCCTGCTACGCCTGGAGTACCTCACCGCTGCGCCGCTATTCTGACCTGATCAATCAATGGCAGCTTATTGCCGCACTGAGCGGTCAGCCCGCACCCTACGCCCCCCGCTCCGCAGAGCTCTTCGCCGCCATGCGGGATTTTGATCTGACCTATTCGGGCTATGCCGAATTTCAGCGGCGCATGGAACGTTACTGGTGCCTGCGCTGGTTACAGCAAAGCGGTACGACCGAGGTCACCGGCACGCTGATGCGGCATGCGCCCAGTGTCCGGGTTGATGGGCTGCCGCTGGTGGTCGCCGTCCCTTCCGCCCCCGAGCTGCCGCCGGGGAGCCGGATCACCCTGACACTGGATAGCCCGGACCTGCTCGAACTCACGATACCCGCCCGTTTCGTTGCGGTTCTGAGTTCGGAGGGCGCCGATACCGGAGAAGATTTGGAGCTGCTGGATGAGGTCTCTGTCGAGGACGCACTCGCCGAGGCCGAAGAAGTAGAGGCTACGGAAGCAGCTGACGCTGCGGAGCAGGCCTCCGGCATCAACGAGGCACCTTTGCCTGCTACCGCCACCCAAACCCCCGGAATCCCCGAAATCCCCGCGCCGGGTCAGTGACAACGGTCGACCAGCGTCTACAATAGTGCCATGTCCGTGGCGCCCGCTTCCACCCAATCGCATGCCTCTTCCGGCCCCCGGGAACGCTGGTTTCCGAAGCCGCTGGGGTGGCGACTCCTGTTATCGGATCGACTCCTCTGGTTGGCCGTGGGTCTTTCGTTCCTGGCGCACCTGGTGCTACTGGCCCCCCGCTATGGCATTCAGCTGCCTCAGCCCGGCGACAAGTCGCTGATGGTGTCCTTCCGCACGCTCGGTGAGCCCTTACAGAAAGCATCCTCCGCGCCACAAAATCATGCGGCAGACCGGCAGGCCAACGCTCTGAAAACGCCGGCCGAGCTCCGGAAATCGCCCACCCCTGCGGCACCGTCCCCTTCTGCATCTCCTGCACAAGCGATCGCACAACCTGCATTGCAACCATCGTCGGGAGCGCCCGCCATGATCGCCGGCGGTCGACGGGTCACGCTGACGCCCGGCATGAAAGACTACCGCTACAGCCAGTATCTGGAGGACTGGCGGCGCAAGGTTGAACGCATTGGCGCGATGAACTATCCCGAAGAGGCACGTGGACAGTTTTTCGGATCACTGGTGCTCTCTGTCGCTCTACGCCCGGATGGCAGCATCGACCGGATCGTCATCGTGCGTTCATCGGGCAACAAGATTCTCGATGATGCGGCTAAACGCATCGTGATGATGGCATCACCGTTCGCCCCTTTCCCACCGGATATCCGCAAGGAAACCGATTACCTCGACATCACGCGCACCTGGAAATTCACCCGGGGCAATGCACTGGAGACGCGATGACCCTCATCCACAGCATCGACCGCTATGCCGTTCTGGGGCATCCGGTGCACCACTCGCTCTCTCCGGCCATTCACGCGGCCTTTGCCGCACAGACGGCGCAGCATCTCAGCTATGAGGCGCTGGATATCCGCCCGGATGATTTCGCAAGTACCTTGCATCGGCTCCCCCAAGAAGGCTACTGCGGCGTCAACATTACCGTGCCCCACAAAGAAGCCGCCTGGGCTTTCGCACAGGCGCATGGCAGACTCAGTGAACGCGCCGCTCTCGCCGGCGCCGTGAATACGCTTGCCTGGCAACCGGCGGGGCTGCTTGGCGACAACACCGATGGCCAGGGCCTACTCAACGATCTGCAACAACGCCATGGTCTGGAACTGTCCGGAAAGCGGATTCTATTACTGGGTGCCGGCGGTGCGACCCGTGGCGTTCTTCTGCCTCTACTCGCTGCCCAGCCCGGTGCTCTGCTCATCGCCAACCGGACCGCCGACAAGGCGCATCAGCTCGCCGCGCTGTTTGCCCCCCATGCCGGCTCAACCCGACTGGCGGGCTGCGGACTAGAGGAGATCGCTACTCTCATCGCCCAGCAAAACCCCTTTGATCTCGTCATCAACGCGACCAGCGCCAGCCTCGGCGGTGAGGCTATTACCCTGCCGGCGAACACACTAGGCGCAGATGGATTTGCCTACGACATGATGTACGGCAAAACTCTCACGCCTTTTCTGGCATCACAACAGATCGCCGGGACCAAGCACCTCGCCGATGGCCTAGGTATGCTGGTCGAACAGGCTGCTGTCGCTTTTGAACTCTGGCGCGGCGTTCGACCAGCGTCACAACCGGTCTACGAGCACCTGCGGGCGCGCCTGGCCCAACCCTGAACCTGGTACGAAACTCATGAGTCGCCCTAAAGCACGCTGGGGTATCCGGTTGCTGACATGGCTGCTGGGGATCCTCCTCGGTACGCAGCTCTGGTTTTTCGGCTGGGTTCTGGTCTGGCGTGTGACCGAACCCGGACCCACCCAGTTCATGAAGATTCGTCTCGCTGAGTTGCAGCAAAAAAACCCTGGCGCACATCTGCAACAGCAGTGGGTGCCCTATGGACAGATTTCGGCGAGTCTCAAAAGGGCGCTGGTTGCCGCCGAAGACAGCAAGTTCATGCAACACCACGGCTTTGATTTCGACGGGATGCAGAAGGCGCTGGAAAGAAACGAGAAACGGGGACGTATCGCGGCAGGCGGCTCGACCATCACCCAGCAACTCGCCAAAAACCTCTTTCTCTGGCCGGAGAAAAGCCTGCTGCGCAAAGGGCAAGAGGCAGTCATTACACTCATGATTGAAACCACCTGGAGCAAACGGCGCATTCTCGAGGTCTACATGAACGAGATCGAGTGGGGCACAGGAATTTTCGGTGCAGAGGCCGCTGCCCGACATTATTTTGGTATTCCGGCGTCAGCGCTAAGTGACTATCAGGCCGCGATGCTGGCCGCCATGGTGCCAAGCCCCCAGTACTACGACCGCAAGGGCGAGACGGAAGGCCTATTACGACAGACCGAGGTCATCCTGGAGCGCATGAACAAGGTGGCGATTCCGGCTAATCGCTAGCACGGCAAAGGCGTCGACTCAGTCGAAGTAGGTGCGCGCCTCTTCGAAACGCATCGCAAACCAGCCCTGATCCAGCCGCTCGATACGCACTTTGCCGCGACTGTTCGGCGCATGCACGAAGCGCTGATCCCCGATGTAGATGCCGACGTGGGAATAACTGTACCCCCGCGTATTGAAGAACAGGAGATCACCCGGCCGCACGGCTTCGGGAGGAATCGACTTGCCACGCTTGGCCATGTCCCGGGCGCTGCCTTTGAGCGGATAATCGGCGCCCTGCTTGTAGAGCCAGCTCACCATCCCGCTGCAATCCAGGCCGGCCTCCGGATTCTTGCCACCAAACTTATAACCGGTGTCTAGCAGGTGCATGGCCATAATCGTGACCTCCTGCCCCTGCGGGCCCGGTGCCAGATTATCGCCACCAAAGCGGGTCACGTTCTTTTGCCCACCCGAACTGGCACAACCGCTCAGGATCAGCGCACACAATCCCAGCAGGATCCAGCCTGCCCAATGGATCCAGAGCTGCTCCATTTGCGGGGAGCGATATGATTGTGCCGGTAACCTCATGTTGGTAGAGTGTGGCGCAGGATGCGCAGCAAATCAAGTTGTTATGTCGCGCGCCAAATAACCTCTCCCCTTCAACGGAATTTGCCATGCCCGCCTCACTGACGAACTCGCCCAACCCACTGTCTCGCATCCAGGACGAAACCCTGCTCCAGACTGGCGCCTACATCAATGGCGCGTGGCACCAGAACGGACGACAATTTACCGTGACCGACCCGGGCACCGGCAACGAGATTGCCCGGATTTGCAATGGCGGGGCAGATGAAACGCAGTTAGCCATCACTGCAGCAGAAGCGGCCTTCCCGGCATGGCGCAGAGAAACTGCGCGCAACCGTTCAACGATTTTGCGACGCTGGTTTGAGCTCATACAGTCGCATCGTGACGATCTGGCCACCCTGATTACGGCCGAGGGCGGCAAACCCTATGCCGAAGCGATTGGCGAAGTCGCCTACGCGGCTTCCTTTGTCGAATGGTTCGCCGAAGAGGCACGGCGTATTAACGGCGAGATTGTGCCCGCCAACACGGCCGACAAACGTCTGCTGGTCACCCGTGAACCGGTCGGTGTCTGTGCCGCCATCACGCCCTGGAATTTTCCGGCCGCGATGATTACACGCAAGGTGGCTCCGGCGCTTGCTGTGGGCTGCACAGTTGTCGTCAAACCGGCCGAGCAAACGCCACTCACCGCATTAGCGCTCGCCGTTCTGGCAGAACGTGCCGGCATTCCGCCGGGGGTTTTCAATGTCGTCACCGGTGATGCCGATGCCTCCCCCGAAATCGGCGGTGCGCTGACTGCCGACTCGCGTGTGCGCAAGCTGTCTTTTACCGGCTCCACCCAGGTCGGGCGCCTGCTCATGGCACAGTCGGCCCCCACCCTCAAGCGCCTCTCGCTGGAGTTGGGCGGTAACGCCCCGTTTATCGTCTTTGCTGACGCGGATCTGGATGCGGCCGTCGAGGGCGCCATTGCCTCTAAGTATCGCAACAGCGGACAGACCTGTGTCTGTGCCAATCGCTTCTTTGTTCACGCTGATGTCATGGATGCCTTTGCCGAAAAGCTGGCGGCACGCGTTGCGGCACTTCCCGTGGGTTACGGGTTTGATCAGGGCGTTCAGATCGGTCCGCTGATTGATGCGGCCGGGCTGGCCAAGGTCGAAGCGCTCCTCGATGACGCCGTTGGCAAAGGCGCCCGCATTGTCTGTGGTGGCAGCCCTGATGCCCGGGGTGGCCTCTACTTTCAGCCCACCATCATCAAAGGCGTGCGGGAAGACATGCGCATGATGCATGAAGAGATCTTCGGCCCCGTGGCACCCCTTTTCTCATTCACCACCGAGGAAGAGGCTGTCCGCATGGCCAACGCCACCGAATTCGGCCTGGCCTCCTACTTTTACACCCGCGATGCCTCGCGCATCTTCCGGGTCTCGGAAGAGCTCGAATACGGCATGGTAGGCGTGAATACTGGCCTCATGTCGAGCGAGGTCGCCCCCTTCGGTGGCGTCAAGCAATCCGGTTTTGGTCGCGAAGGTTCAGTACACGGCGTGGATGAGTACCTCGCCTACAAATACACCTGCCTCGGACTGTAATCAGAGTAAAACGATATCGTATTGCTCCGGCCCATACCCCGACTCACCCTGAAGTGAAATCGGCTTACCGATAAAGTCGGAAGCCATTGCAAGCGCCTGTTCTTCTTCCTCGAGAAAAAGATCGACCACCTTCTGGCTGGCAATAACCCGATACTCCCGGGCCGCGAATTGACGTGACTCACGAACCAGTTCGCGAAGAATCTCATAGCAGACCGTCCGCGCTGTCTTGACCTGCCCGCGGCCATCGCAAGTCGGACAGCTTTCGCAGAGAACGCGCGCCAGCGATTCGCGCGTCCGCTTGCGGGTCATTTCAACCAACCCCAGCGCCGTAAATCCGTTCACGGTCATGCGCATGTGATCCCGACTCAGGCATTTACGCAGCTCGGCGAGCACGGCTTCCTGATGATCCGGCTGATCCATGTCGATGAAATCGAGAATGATGATGCCACCGAGGTTGCGTAAGCGCAGCTGCCGGGCAATTGCCTGGGCAGCCTCCAGGTTGGTCTTGAAGACGGTCTCATCAAAATTACGGACCCCGACAAATCCACCGGTGTTCACGTCGACCGTGGTCATGGCCTCCGTCTGGTCGATGATCAGATAACCGCCGGATTTGAGATCAACACGTCGCGCCAGAGCCCGCTGGATCTCTTCCTCCACACCATACAGATCAAAGAGGGTGCGCGCATCGTTGTAATGCTCTAGCAGGCCGGTAATGCCCGGCACATAAAGCCGTGAGAATTCCTGCAGCTTCTGGAAAGTCTCGCGCGAATCGACCAGAATGCGCTCGGTCTCGGAGTCCGCAAAGTCGCGCAGCACGCGCTGCGCCAGTGAGAGATCCTGGTAGATCAATGAGGGCGTGGGCGCCGCGGTGATCTGCTGGCGGATATCGTTCCAGATCTTGCGCAGGTAGGTGATGTCGTCCTGCAGTGACGCATCATCCGCGGTTTCGGCGATCGTCCGCAAGATAAAGCCACCCGTTTCATCGGCGGGCACCAGTTGCGTCAGCCGCTCACGCAAGACCTCCCGCTCGGCCTCATCGATGCGCTGGGAAATCCCGATGTGCTTTTCATGGGGCAGATAGACCAGCATCCGGCCGGCAATCGATACCTGTGTCGACAGGCGGGCGCCTTTGGTCCCGATCGGATCCTTGATCACCTGCACGAGAAGCGTTTGTCCTTCGTTGAGGACGTTTTCGATGGGCTGCGTCTCCCGACTCGCCGGGTCGCCTATGCGGGCCTGCCAGATATCGGCTACATGCAGAAAGGCGCTGCGCTCGAGCCCGATATCCACAAATGCCGACTGCATCCCGGGTAGGATGCGGACTACCCGGCCCAGATAGACGTTGCCGACCAGGCCCCGGGTGGCGTGACGCTCAACGTGCAATTCCTGAACAACGCCCTGCTCGAGAATGGCCACCCGCGTCTCTTGCGGGGTGAAATTGATAAGGATGCTCTCAGCCATAGGTAAAATACGCTCTCAACCTCAGCATTCTACTATGTCAAAACCCACCGAACTCCTCGCTCCCGCCGGATCACTCACCATGATGCGCAAGGCCTTTGCCTTCGGTGCTGATGCCGTCTATGCCGGTCAGCCCCGTTACAGCCTTCGCGTCCGCAACAACGAATTCAGTACCCTCGCGTCACTTCAGGAGGGGATCGATGAAGCGCATGCCCTGCGCAAAGCGTTCTATGTGGTCAGCAATATCTCCCCCCACAACGCCAAGCTCAAGACCTATCTGGATGACATGGCGCCCGTCGTCGCCCTCAAACCCGACGCCCTGATCATGGCTGATCCGGGTCTGATCGACATGGTGCGAGAACGCTTTCCCGAGATGCCGGTGCATCTTTCGGTCCAGGCCAATACCGTGAACTGGGCTACCGTCCGCTTCTGGGGGAAGATGGGCATCAGCCGGGTGATTCTGTCACGCGAGCTCTCCCTCGACGAAGTAGCGGAGATTCGCCAGCGCTGTCCGGAAATGGAGCT
>CAZRYZ010000043.1:0-11515 GCA_964604465.1 uncultured Dechloromonas sp.
CCGGTCTCGACGTTATAGAGTACGTCGGCAAAACCGATCTTGCCTGTGTAAGGGTAGAGCGTGCCGTCTGACATGGTGATGGTGACATCCAGGTCAGCCAGGGTGGTGGCGGTGAGCTGTTTCTGTTCAAGCAGGCGATTGACGTTGAGCATCTGATCTTCGGCCACCGAGAAGTAGACCCACATCGGGTTCATCTGGTTCACCACGGTCAGTTCCGAATTGGGGCTGCCCACTTGCAGATAGGTGCCAAGCGCGACTTTACGGACTGAGGCCAAACCGTCAATCGGCGAACGGATAGTGCAGTACTCGAGGTTCAGTTGCGCGGTGGCGAGGTTGGCGCGGGCCTGGTCGACACCCGCCTGCGCTCTCAGGAAGTTCCCGGTCGCGGTATCCAGATCCTGTTGCGATAGCGCTTTGGCGGCAGCCAGGGGTTTGATCCGGTTCAGTGTCAGGGTGGCGGTTCTCAGGCTGGCCTCCTGGGCTTCGAGTGCCGCTTTGGCGGCATCGAGCTGCACAATAAAAGGCCGCTTGTCCATCTCGAACAGAATGTCACCAGCTTTTACCCAGGCACCTTCCTGATAGACCTGCTTGTCCAGGAAACCGGAGACACGGGTGTAAATCGCCACGGATTGCGGGCTACGTGTCTGGCCAACCAGCTGCGATTCCAGGGGAACCGTTAACGGTTGGACTTCAATGGTGTCGACCCCGAGGGCGAAATGCGCCTTCAGGTAGGGCAGCACCACATCATTCTTGATGACATGCGCAGCAACCAGTAAGGCAAAGATGATCGCTGCTGGTTTGTGCCAGCGCGGATTCTTGAGTGCGTTGCGGATGTCGTCCCGATTGATCTGCTTGAGCGATGACCAGTCAAAATGACGCAGCGTTTCCAGAAACGACCGGAGTCGGGTGAGCAAGGCATCAGGAATCAGTTTGGCCATGGGGGTGCGTGCCGTAAGACGAGAGAAAAGCGTCAAGGAGCGCTGGGTGATCGCGCCCCGGAAACTAGGCAGCTGAACGCACAACGCAAAGGGTGCAACCTTAGCATAGGAATAGACATTTTTGCTTTGCTTTTCAGTCAGATAGTCTCTGAAACTGGCATAATGGTGCGATGCAAAATCAGCAGGCGTACGTATGAATGCCGAATTTGGCCAACGGATCTATCTGACGGGTGTCGGGACCGACGTCACCGAGGACGATTTGCGCGCCTTTTTGTACAAATACACTGAAAGAATGCCTTCTCTGGTCGAGCGTGTTGACCTGCAGACCAATTTTCCGGCCTACGTCATCGGGTTCCCCGAGCTGACGGATGGCCAGATCCAGCAATTCGCCAGCCGGATTAATGGCATGTTCTGGCATGCCCATGTCGTGGAAGCCCACGTGATCTAAGGCAGCTGCTTTAAAATACGGGCGGTATTGTCCTGTTTCGAATTTTCAAGGAATCCCATGAGTCTCAAATGCGGCATCGTCGGCCTGCCAAACGTCGGCAAATCTACTCTGTTTAATGCCCTGACCAAGGCCGGTATTGCTGCCGAGAATTATCCCTTCTGCACCATTGAACCCAATGTCGGCATCGTGGAAGTGCCGGATCCGCGTCTGGACGCACTCTCCGAGATCGTGAAGCCGCAGCGTGTGCAACCGGCCATTGTGGAATTTGTCGATATCGCCGGTCTGGTCGCCGGTGCATCCAAGGGTGAGGGTCTGGGTAACCAGTTCCTGGCAAACATCCGTGAGACGGATGCCATTGTGAATGTGGTGCGTTGCTTCGATGACGAGAATGTGGTGCATGTGTCGGGTCGTGTGGATCCGATTGCCGATATCGAAACCATCGTCACCGAGCTGGCACTGGCAGATCTGGCCGTGGTGGAACGAACTATCGCGCGCGATGGCAAAAAGGCGCGCTCCGGCGATAAGGATGCTGCGAAGCTGGTGACCATTCTGGAAAAGCTGCTGCCGCATCTGAATGAAGGTAAGCCCGCACGGACAATGGGGCTCAGCGACGAAGACAAGGCCTTATTGAAGCCGCTCTGTCTGCTGACCATCAAGCCGGCCATGTATGTCGGTAACGTGCTGGAAGACGGTTTTGAGAACAATCCCTTCCTGGATCGCCTTCGTGAATTTGCCGCCAGAGAAAATGCGCCGGTCGTGGCTGTGTGCGCCAAGATGGAAGCGGAACTGGCCGATCTGGACGACGCCGACAAGGCGGAGTTTCTGGCCGATCTGGGTCTGGAAGAGCCGGGGCTAAATCGCGTGATCCGCGCCGGTTACGACCTGCTGGGTCTGCAGACCTACTTCACCGCCGGGGTAAAGGAAGTGCGTGCCTGGACGATTCACAAGGGCGATACCGCCCCGCAGGCCGCGGGTGTGATCCATACCGATTTCGAGCGCGGCTTCATTCGTGCGCAGACCATTGCCTTTGCCGATTTCATCGCCTTCAAGGGTGAGCAGGGGGCCAAGGAAGCTGGCAAGATGCGCGCCGAAGGCAAAGACTATATTGTGCAGGATGGCGATGTGTTGAACTTCCTGTTCAACGTCTAGTAGGTCACTGATGGCTATGAATAGATTTCTTTCCCTGCTACTTTGCGTATTAACTCTGTCGATACCGTCGGCGCCGGCTTTCGCGCTGTTTGATAGCAAAACACCGGCACAACAACGCGCTGAGATTCTGAAGCAAAACGATCAGATCATGGCACGGCTCTATCAACTGGAGCCACATGCACGCGAACTGGTAGCGAAGTCTGCGGGTTATGCCACCTTCAGCAATTTCGGCATGAAGATCTTTATTGCCGGTGGTGGATCAGGGTCGGGCGTGGTTATGCGTGCAGACAACACCAAACCGGTTTTTATGAAGATGGTGGAGGTTCAGGCTGGCCTTGGTGTGGGCATTAAATCATTTACCGTGATTTTCGTGTTTGAATCCGAAAAGGCGTTGAATGGATTCGTTAACTCGGGATGGACCTTTGGTGGCCAGGCGACAGCTGCTGCCAAGTATGAAAAAACTGGCGGCGCTTACGAGGGTGCGACCAATGTGTCGGAAGGGGTCTGGATGTATCAATTGACCGATAACGGTCTGGCAGCAGAGATAACAGCCAAGGGCACAAAATACTATCGGGATGATGACCTGAACAAGGGGTCAGGTAAATAAAAAATGGCTGCCAGATCGGTACGGGCAGCCATTTTTGTTTGAAGAATTTGCGCTAGTTCTTGATGGCTTCTACCGCAACGGTCAGCTCGGTGTCGTCGCTAACGCCCGGGGCATACTTGCCGAGGCCGAACTCGCTCCGCTTGATCTGGGTCACCGCGTTGGCACCGCAGGCATCCTTCTGGCGCATCGGATGCACACCACAGTAGAAGTGGGTGATCTTCAGGGTCACCGGTTTGGTGATGTCCTTAACGGTCAGGTTGCCCATGACCTCGCTGGGCTTGTCACCCTTGAACTTGAAGCCAGTC
Organism: uncultured Dechloromonas sp.; assembly: GCA_964604465.1. Taxonomy (GTDB): domain Bacteria; phylum Pseudomonadota; class Gammaproteobacteria; order Burkholderiales; family Rhodocyclaceae; genus Fluviibacter. The sequence goes on from CAZRYZ010000043.1 coordinate 3,448, forward strand.
GATTTAAATGTGATGGTCGGGTAGATATCGGCATCAAACCAGTTGCTGCTGACCAGGTGGCTATCAAAGACTGCGCTACCGGTATCAACAGATGCGACTTTGATGGTGATGTCGGCACTACCAGTTTTGGCTTTCTGGTCCAGCGTGATGGTGCCGGTGGTGTCGTTAAAGCGGCTGCGTTGCTTCGAGAAACCCAGGTGGGTGTATTCAAAGCTGGCGAAGGTATGAGTCGGATCGATGTTGTAGGTCACCGGTTCGGCTAGCGCGACGGTAGAGAACGAAGCAGCGATGGCGCCGAGTAGTAGTGTCTTTTTCATGGGAGGTTCCTTGTTGAGGGGTTGGGGTGAGAAGACGGAATTTACTGGCTGAGCAGGAAAAGGCGCAGTTGAACGGTGACGTCATTGGCTACGGTGTTGGTCGCAGCCCACGGCCCCTGGCCGAGACCGAAGTCCAGACGCTTGATCACCAGCGTGCCATCCAGTCGGGACTGCCCCCCGGATTCGCGGGTTAGTGTCACCGGAAAACGAACGGTTTTGGTCTGGTTGCGGATCGTCAGCGCACCGCTTAGCTCAAATCGATCACCGCCCAGTGCCTTGACCTGGGTCGATGTGAAGGTGGCTTTGGGAAACTGTTTGGCGTTGAACCAGTTTGGCCCCATCGCTTCATCGGTCGCCTCGTCAAAGCCGATGTCGAAGCTTTGTACGTCGATGTCTGCCTTGGCCTGTGCTTGTGCCGGTTTCTCCGGATCAAAGCGAACCTGGGCCGTAAATTTTTTGAAGCTACCGTCTGTTTTGGTGCCCATCAGAACTGGCGTAAACCGGATGGTTGAACGGGAAGTGTCGACACGATCGTACTGGATGGCATGCGACGCAGGTGAAACCACGGCAAAGGCGAGGGGCATTAGTGCACTGGCAGAAAGTGTGGCGCAGAACGTGCGAAGCCGTTTCATGAGGGCTCTCCCGATGCCTGCTTGCGTTCAGGGCGCATGCGCTCGAGCAAGCGATCTTTGTCGACAAACTGATGCTTCAGCGCAGCCCCGATATGGATGACGACAAGCCCCATTAGCAGATTAGCCAGAAAACCATGGAGCTCCTTCAGGTTGGAAGCCAGCGCCTTATCTTTATCCACCAGGTTGGGCAAATCAAACCAGCCAAAGAAGGTGGTATTGAACCCCTTGGCGGAGCTCATCAGCCAGCCGCTAACCGGAATGGCGATCATGAGCAGATATAGCAGGGCATGAACGGCATGTGCCGCCGTATTCTGCCAAGCGGCTCCCCCTGCGGGGAGAGGTGGCGGTGCGTTCATTGCTCGGACAGCAATCCGGACGACCCAGAGCAGCGCGACGCAGACGCCGAGCCACTTGTGCCAGGTGACGACCTGGATTCGTTCGGGTCCAACAGGCAAGCTGCCCATACCCAGACCGACAAAATAGAGGGCAATAATCAGCCACGCCATCAACCAGTGAAGAGCGATAGCGGGGCGAGCATAACGTTGGATGTCGGTCATAGAGGTTTGGTAATCAGAGACGGTAATGGCATATTTGCCATTATGAAGTGCGCAAGCTTAAAAACTGATGAAGATGACATGCAAAACGTATGAGCAGCATACGTGAAATTACGGCCAAATCGGTGACGGTCGGGCGGTTTGCGCCGTCGCCGACGGGGCCGCTGCATTTTGGCTCACTGGTCGCGGCTCTCGGGAGCTATCTTGAGGCTCGATGGGCGGGTGGCCGCTGGTTAGTCCGAATTGAAGATGTGGATCGACCGCGGACGATTCCCGGCATGACCGATGCCCAGATCGGGGCCCTGGATGCTTACGGGTTTGAGTGGGATGGTGAGATTCTCCGGCAGTCTGAACATTCCCCGACGTACCAGCGCACACTGGATGCCCTGATCGAGGGAGGTTTTGCCTACCCGTGCACCTGCACCCGCAGTCAGATTGCCGCTACTCCCGATGTGCAATCGGGCGTGGATGGGCTAATCTATCCGGGAACCTGTGCCCACTGGCGACCCGGTGATCCGGTGCCCAGCGGTGCTGCCTGGCGTTTTCGGGTGCCTGAGGAACCGATCGGGTTTGATGACCGGATTTACGGCCGACAGCAGCAGATGCTGAAGGCACAAGTGGGCGACTTTCCGTTGCTGAGAGCCGATGGCTGTTTTACCTACCAGTTGGCGGTGGTCGTGGATGACTTGGCGCAGGGTGTAACTGAGGTGGTAAGAGGCGCAGACCTTATGGATTCGACGCCGCGCCAGATTGCGCTGATTTCAACTCTGGGTGGGCACGTTCCGAGCTATGCCCATTTGCCAGTCGTCACTAATGCTCAGGGTGAGAAGCTCTCTAAACAGACGCGCGCCGAGGCTATCCCCGTCGGAAGTGAAAGTGCGCGCGTCGAGACACTATGGCAGGCGCTGGCGTTTCTGGGGCAGCACCCCCCTGATGCACTGCGGCGTGAAAGCCAGAAGAGGCTATGGGAGTGGGCCTTGGCGCACTGGCGGGTGAACCAGGTGCCTGCCGTAGGCGTGCCTCAGGTTTAATAATTGTTCCCGTAACCCGTCAGGCTGAGAATTCTGAACAGCAGGCGGGCACTGAATCCGCGCAACAGCTGGAAGAGGCCCGGTTGCATGGTCCAGCACGCAGCGGTGATCTCCCGGCTGTCCTCCTGAATCGCCCGGTCAAGCGGTATCTGTAGCTGACGGGCAAAGCCGGTATCGCGAATCACGATGTTGGCTTCACGGGCTACCAGAAGCGAAAAAGGATCCAGATTGGCCGAGCCGACAGTGGACCAGTGATCATCGATGACGGCGACCTTGGCATGCATGAAGCCGGGCAGGTATTCATAAATCCGGATGCCGGCAGCAAGGAGCCGTTGGTAAAGCGCCTGGGAGGCATAGTGTTGTAGGCGATATTCGATGCGCCCTTGCAGTAGCAGGTCGATCGGGACGCCACGATGTGCCGCAGCGAGCAGGGCGTGGAGAATGCGCTGGCTCGGAATGAAATAGGCCATGGCCAGGGTAATGCGCTCACGCGATTGGCGAATGGCCCGGAGATAGGCATGCTCGATCGTGCGGCGATGCATCAGGTTATCGCGCAAGGCCAGCGCAGCGTGGATGTGCCCACGGCGATCGATGTGCAGGGGCGTTGCTGCGGCGGTCTCGTAGCTGATCCGGTGCGTATACCAGTGAACCCGGTTCAGCACGCGCCATTGACGATCGATGGCCTGGGCAATCGGCTCGATGAGCGGCCCGGATACGCGCACGGCAAAGTCGAGTCGAACGGGGGAGGTGTTGCCGGTGGCATCATCAATCACGTTGATGCCTCCGACAAAGGCGGTCTGTCCATCGATTAGTGCCAACTTGCGATGCATCCGGCACAGCCGTGACCGTTGCAGTGAAATCAGGTGCCGGAAAAGATGGTGCTCCGGTCGGAAGACACGGACTTGAATGCCTGCCTGGTCGAGGAGTAAGCCATGTCGTCGTGGCAGATTGCGAGCACCAAACCCATCCACGACCAAACGGACATCGACACCGCGTGCTGCCGCCTGGCAGAGGGCATCAGTGATGCGATCGCCAACCGGATCATCAGCGTATAGATAGGTTTCGAGACGGATGCTTTCCCGGGCAGTCTCGATGGCCGCAAGCAGTTCCTGAAAATAGGCATCGCCATTACATAACAAGGTGATCTGGTTGCCGCCTAGAAAATGCAGCTTCGGGTCAATGGCCTGGAGGATCCTACTGCGTAGGGTCATGGCAGACTAATCCGACAACACAAGATCACAGCGAAGGGCAGCATGATCCGAGATCTTGGACCAGCCCGCACCATAGTGAACGTCAGCTCGCACGGCGCGCAACCCGCGGACGTAGATACGATCCAGCCGCAGCATGGGGAGCGCAACCGGGAAGCTGCGGGCTGGCCGGCCGGAAAGCTGGTGAAAGACTTCGCTGAGTGAGAGCCGGTCCGCGAGATGTTCGCTGGCATGGTTGCGCCAGTCATTGAAGTCGCCGGCAATGATCAGAGGCTGGTCGTGCGGTACCAGCCGATCGATCTCTTCGGCCAGGGCCGCCATTTGCCACTTACGGGAGCGGGCAAAGAGCGACAGATGTGCACATACACAATGCACGATCTGACCCTGCCAATCAATCTGGGTGTGCAGCAGGCCGCGACGCTCAAAACTCAGGTGAGTCACATCCTGATTATGGCTGCGCTCGATCGGGTAGCGGGACAGGATCGCATTGCCGTGGTGGCCATGGTCATAGAGCACATTCTGGCCATAGGAGGCCGCCCATACCGAATCGGCTAGAAATTCATGCTGGGGTTGAGCGGGCCAGTTGGTATGACGTTGTGCGTGCTGTTCATGCAGCCCCTGGACTTCCTGCAAGAAAACCAGATCCGGGTTCAGGATTCGCAGGCGATCACGCAACTCATGCACGGTCAGTCGGCGGTTGAACTGAGAAAACCCCTTATGGATATTGTAGGTAACCAGCGACAGGGTATCGGACAGAATCTCGGACATGATGTGCCCGCAATGAACGGCCAGCGATCAAGAGATCGCCAGCATCCGATCCATGGCTAGCTTGGCCGAAGCAGCCTGTCCCGGAGGGACGCGGATGGCATTGACCACGTGGCCGTCCACCAGGTTTTCTAGCGTCCAGGCAAGGTGTTGCGGGTCGATGCGTTGCATGGTGGAACACATGCAGACGGTGGGCGCCATGAATTGAACGACTTTGCCCTCCGGCGCCACTTCGCGCGCCAGCCGTTCAACGAGGTTGAGCTCTGTGCCGACCAGCCAGCGCGTGCCGGGGGGAGCCTCCTTGATGACCTTGACGATGTATTCGGTAGAGCCAATGTAATCGGAAGCAGCGCAGACTTCGAAGGAGCACTCGGGGTGCGAGATGACCTGCCCTTCCGGGTACTTGGCACGGAAGGCTTCGATATGAGATTCCTGAAACATCTGGTGCACCGAGCAGTGCCCCTTCCAGAGCAATATCCGGGCGTTACGGATCTGTTCCTGGGTCAGACCACCGCGCGGTTGATCCGGATCCCAGATGACCATCTCGTCCAAGGGGACACCCATGGTATGCCCGGTCCAGCGGCCCAGATGTTGATCCGGAAAGAACAGGACTTTTGGGCGTTGCTCGAAGGCCCACTTCAGAATCACCGGCGCATTCGAGGACGTGCAGACGATACCCCCCCGGTCACCACAGAAGGCCTTCAGGTCGGCTGCGGAATTGATGTAGGTAATCGGTGTGATCTGTTTGGCCGGGTCTTCGCCCAGCGCCTTTTCCAGCTCACGCCAGCAGCGCTCGACTTTGGTCAGGTTGGCCATGTCAGCCATGGAGCAGCCTGCGGCCAGGTCCGGCAGAATTGCCGTCTGGTTGGGCTTGGTCATCATGTCGGCCACTTCGGCCATGAAATGGACGCCGCAGAACACGATGTAATCGGCATCCGTCTGGCTGGCCAGTCTTGAGAGTTTCAGCGAATCGCCGGTCAGGTCGGCATGCTGGTACACATCGGCACGCTGGTAGTGATGGCAGAGGAGCACCGCCTGATTGCCCAGCGTTTTGCGTGCCGCATTGATTTTGTCCTGACAGGCTTCGTCGGTCAGATCACGGTAATCCTGGAAGTCGCGCATGGATCGTATGGCCTATTGCCTGATTAACCCTGATACCAGGGCAGGTTGTGAAAGCGCCAGCCGCCCAGATTGCCCCGGTGGTTCTGTGCATCCTTGTCGCCCTCGAAGCCTTCGAGGATGTTGAAGGTGGATGTAAAACCCGCCTCAATGGCCGCACTGGCTGCGGCACGTGAGCGAACACCGCTGCGGCATAGGAATAGCACGAGTGCGTCACGATCCACTTGGCGGATCAGCTCGCTGATGAAATGCAGGTTGCGATTCATATCGGGGTATTGCACCCAGTCGATTTCGATCGCGCCCGGGACACGGCCTACCCAGTCCCATTCGGCGCGGGTGCGGACATCCACGATGACGGCGCTTGGCGCCTCCTGCAAAAGCTGGAAAGCTTCCTGCGGTGTCACTTCGCCGGTGAAATTGAACCCCGCGCTCTGCGCACGTTCCCTGGCTCGGCTGAGAATGTCGTTCACTGTGCTCATGATGAACTCTTGGTAGTCCGGTTCCGGCGAGGCGCTGCGTTGTGTTTCGTTGCGACAGGCCGAGGAACCGGTGATTGACGATAGAATTGATGAGTATAAAGGGAAAGGGCAGCTATATGGGAGGGCATCATCATTCCGGACACGGATCGCATCAACATGGATCCGCGGCCATTATTGACGCGCTGACAGGTGAGCACGCGACGGCGGAATCGAACCGCCTGGTCCGTCGCTCGGTCAATGTCAGCATGGGCGTCAATGTCGTGTTGTCTCTGGCGCAAATCGTCGTGGGTTGGCTAGCGCACTCCCACAGCTTGCTGGTGGATGGTTTCCACTCGTTTTCCGATCTGTTGTCGGATTTTCTGGTGCTCTTTGTCGCCCGACACAGTGCCCGTGCCGCCGATGACAACCACCCTTACGGACATGCCCGGCTAGAGACGCTGGCGACCCTGATCCTAGGGGGCATGTTGCTGGCCATTGGGGGTGGCTTTCTCTATAGCGCTGCCGAACGTGCCGTATCCGTTGAAGCTGCGCCCCCCGTCGAAATGACTGCCTTCTATGTGGCATTGCTGGCACTAGTGCTCAAGGAGTGGCTGTTCCGTTATATGTTGCGTGTTGCCAAGAAAACAGGGTCTGCCATGCTGATTGCCAATGCCTGGCATTCGCGGTCGGATGCGGCCTCATCTCTGGTGGTGGCCATCGGCATTGGCGGAAGTCTGCTGGGCTTTGTGTATGCCGACTTGCTTGCCGCCGCCATTGTGGGTGCGCTAATCGTCAAAATGGGCTGGCAGTTTTCCTACAGCGCCCTGGAAGAACTGATCGACAAGGGGGCAAGTGATGAGCAGATTCGCGAGATCCGTCAGGTGATTCGTTCAACCCCGGGGGTGCTCGATCTTCATGAGCTCAGGACGCGCCGTATGGCAGATCGGATTCTGGTCGATGCCCATGTGCATGTGGCGGCCCGGATTAGCGTGTCCGAAGGCCACCGCATTGCCGAGCAGGTGCGGGCGAACGTCCGTCAACAGTGCCCCGAGGTGCTGGACATGCTGGTGCATATCGATCCGGAAGATGATCATCTGGGCGGGAGCGATATTGCGGAAGACTGGTCCCGTGACCGACTGGAAGCCTGGATCGCCAGTGAGTCGGCCCGGGTCTGGGCAAATCCAGTGTTGGCGCCAGAACGCGTGCAGCTACATTATCTGAACGGTCGTGTGGAGGTGGAAGTGATGTTGCCGCCGAATGCGGCCTGCCCCGATGAGCCTCGCGCCATTGAGTCAGGCGTAGCGGCATTGCGGGCGGCGGCACGGGCAGCAAATCTGCCGTTGAGCGAATGGACCGTCTATCGACGGCTGAATGCCCCGAAGGATCTGGATGCACCATAATTGTGCGCCCAGAAGGGGTGCGCTAGCGGGATAAATGCACTAATATGGTGCAAATAAGGGCGATCTATTCTGAGGCCTGATTGAAAACCCGCGCCAGCCATACTGAAAGCGCTGAGCTTGTCGTATCATTCTTGGCATGGATCCTGCTTTAAACGCTGGGCTAGTTTTTTAATTTTTTTCTGACCGTCTAGGCCGCCATGCGGCCATATTGAGGAGAGCAGTTATGACCACCGTGCAAGACGTCCTGAAGCTGGTCAAGGACAACGACGTCAAGTTCGTCGACTTCCGTTTCACCGATACCCGTGGCAAAGAACAGCACGTTGGCGTGCCGGTCAGCCAGTTCAGCGAAGAGAAGTTCGAAGAAGGCCAGGCCTTCGACGGCTCGTCAATCAGCGGTTGGAAGGGCATTCAAGCCTCCGACATGCTGCTCATCCCGGATCCTGCCTCGGCTTATATTGATCCGTTCTACGATGAAACCACGCTGGTCCTGACCTGTGACGTGGTCGAGCCGACCGACGGCAAGGGCTACGACCGCGACCCGCGTTCGATCGCCAAGCGCGCCGAAGCCTACCTGAAGAGCTCGG
>CAZRYZ010000044.1:0-11321 GCA_964604465.1 uncultured Dechloromonas sp.
CGCCGTACCTGACGATGGCGCTTGGCGCCGGCTCGGTCACGCCTTGGCAGATGGCACGCGCCTACACCGTCTTTGCCAATGGTGGCTTCCTGGTGAACCCTTACATCGTTCAGGAGATCCGGGATGAGAAGGGCACCGTGCTCGCTCAGGCGCAACCGGTGATTGCCGGTGATACGGCGCCCCGCGTCATTGAGGCACGCAACGCTTTCGTCATGGATAGCATGCTCCGCGATGTGACCATTTACGGTACGGCCGCGCGTGCCTCTGGCACCCTCAAGCGGACCGACCTAGCGGGCAAGACAGGCACAACCAATGAGCATGTCGATGCCTGGTTCTGCGGCTACCAGCAGACGATTGCCGGCTGCGCCTGGATGGGCTTTGATCAGCCTCGTAATCTTGGCAACGGGGAAACGGGGGGTGCGGCTGCATTGCCGATCTGGATCGGCGCCATGGAAACTGCGCTTCAGGGTGTGCCACAAGGCACCTTGCCGATGCCGGAAGATGTGGTTGCCGTTGAGGTACCCAACACGCGTAAGGGCGGCATGGCCAAGGAATACTTCTTCCGCGGTCAGGTGCCGAGTAGTGTTGATCCGGAACCGGCCGATGACGGGAGCAAGCCAGTCGACTAAGACCGCTTTAAACCGGGAAACCCCTAGGCCAGGTTCAGTTGGACCTGGCCTTGCTGTTTGAAGATCTCGACCAGTCGGGTTCTGAGCGCCTCCCCGCTGCGGGTATCAACCCAGGTATCTGTGCCCGCATCATATCGAAAATGAAAACCGCCTGACTTGGCCGCCACCCAGAGTTCTTTGGCGATGGCATGTGGGCTCAGGATCACCTTGGTGCCATCGGCACACTCGATCTCCAGAATGCCGCCCTGCATTTCAAAATCAATCTCGGCACCCTCGGCGGCGGCTTCGACCGCCGCTTCAATTACCGCCAGTTCCGCCTGGCAACGCGTTGCAAATTCTTTGTCATCCATCATGGGCTCTGAATACGGATCGGAATCCCCGAATTCTAGCCTGAGCCGGCCGGACTGGGCAGCGCGCGTGATAACATCGCCGGATGAAGCAAGCCGCCTTTCACCGTTCGCTCATTGTGCTCGCCATGACTGCGCTGCTGACCGCCTGCGGCATCAAAGGCGGTCTTTATCTGCCGCCCAACCAGCTACCGAACGCCAAACCCCCCGCTGGTTCCGAAGAGGCCAAAGCTCAAGCGGCTGCCAAGCAACAGAGCCAGCAGACCATCCCTGCGGCCGTCCTGCGTAACCCCGCCACCGAATCCCCCGCCGAGATGATCCTCGACGGTGCCGCCTATTGATCGCTTATTGACTGACCATGTCCTCTCGTCATTTTCCACAAAGCCGCCACCTGAACGACCGCGCCGGTCAACTCTGTTTTGAAGAGGTTGATCTTGCAGCGGTTGCGGCCTCCCAGGGGACGCCCACCTATGTCTATTCGCGCGCCGCTCTCACCGACGCCTACCAGGCTTTTGCCGAAACCTTGGCTGCCCATCCGGCCGGCCAGGATGCGCTTGTCTGTTTTGCGGTCAAAGCCAACAGCAATCTCGGTGTGCTGAGCCTCTTTGCGCAATTGGGCTCGGGCTTCGACATTGTCTCGGGCGGTGAACTGGCGCGCGTACTGGCCGCCGGGGGTGATCCGAAGAAGGTGGTTTTTTCAGGGGTTGGCAAAACCGAAGCGGAGATGGAAGCGGCATTAAACGCTGGCATCCTGTGCTTCAACGTCGAATCCGCCAGCGAGCTCGACCGACTGGCTGCGGTAGCCGGTCGCCTCGGTAAACGCGCGCCAATCAGCCTGCGGGTCAATCCGGATGTGGATGCCAAAACCCACCCCTACATTTCGACTGGCCTCAAAGAAAACAAATTTGGTGTGCCGATTGCCGATGCACTGTCACTTTATCGGCATGCAGCGACGCTTCCATCGATTGAAGTCACCGGCATCGATTGTCATATCGGTTCACAGCTGCTTGATCCTGCACCCTTTGTCGAGGCACTGGAACGCATCCTGCCGCTAATTGATGCACTGAAGACTGAGGGTATTCACCTACACCATATCGATCTGGGCGGTGGCCTGGGTATCTACTACAAAGAAGGTCAGGTCGAGCCCGTTGTCGCCGACTATCTACGCCCACTCCTCGACCGCCTGACAGGCCGGGGTCTGCGTGTCTTGCTTGAACCCGGTCGTCGTCTGGTGGGTAATGCGGGCGTCCTGCTCACCAAGGTCGAATTTCTGAAGCACGGGGAAGACAAACACTTTGCGATTGTCGATGCCGCCATGAATGATCTGGCCCGTCCGGCACTTTATGAAGCCTGGCATGACATCGTGCCGGTTGCTCCGCGTCATGATGCGGCGCGCACGTACGATATCGTTGGCCCCGTCTGCGAAACCGGTGATTTTCTGGGACAGGCTCGCTCCATGGCTTTGCAGCCGGATGATCTTCTGGCCGTGCTCTCAGCCGGCGCCTACGGGATGGTCATGAGCTCGAACTACAACACGCGTCCACGTGCGGCCGAAGTTCTAATTGATGGCGCAACCATGCACGTGGTGCGCCCACGCGAAACCGTTGAAAGCCTCTTCGCAGGCGAGAAACCAGTTCAGTTCTAACGCGGTAGAACAATCAGCAGTGCGAGGGGGATGAAGATCAGCCCCGCGATGTTGCCGATCATGACAATCGAAGCCACCTTCTGTGGCTCCTGGTTATACCGCTCGGCAAACATGTAATTGAGAACCGCGGGCGGTAAGGAACCGAAGAGAATCAGCTGGGCGATAAAGGCCGGCGAGAGATCCATCGCCCAGCCAATCAGCGCTGCCGTGCCCATACCCGCTACCGGACGAACCACGGCGGCTACCAGACTGGCGGTACTCTCCGAGAATTTCACGTCGCAAAGCCGGACACCCAGTGCAAAGAGCATCAGGGGCACCGAGATGTCGCCCAGCATGCGGATCGCAAACATCAGCGGGTGCCACAAGTGAATCTCAAGAACGTTGAAAGTCAGACCCAGCACGGCGGCTTGGATCATCGGGATCTTCCAGACATCACTGATCCGGGCTCTGGGGTCTAGGATCCACGGGCCGATGATGAAGTGGATGGTGTTAGAGACCAGGAATAGCACCACGGCGGCGGCCATGCCTTCCTTGCCGAAGGCCAGCAGCGCCAGAGGGATGCCCAGGTTACCGCTGTTATTGATCATGATGGGCAAGCCCACCGTCTTGGGCGCTTCACCCAGAACGCGAGCGGTGAGGTAGCCAATCAGGCCACAGGCCAGAATCGAGACGGCAGCACCCAACGCCAGCATGCTGTATTCGTGCACATGAAAATCGCCTCCCGCCATCACGGTAAAGACCATCGCCGGCGTGAAGTAATCCATGTTCAGCCGGTTGGCGACCACCATCTCGGGTTTGTTCTTACGACCCGCCCAGAAACCGACCATGACGACGGCAATCACCGGGAAGATCACTTCAAGAATGCGAACGAACAAATCCATGAATCACGACACCTTAGAGAGCGATGAGCGGTGTTGTTCCCGCCGTTTTTCCCGCTTTTTTTCCATAAGCCAGCTGATGAACGACAGCAGAACAAGGCCGCCGCCGATGAGAAGAATACCAATAATTTCGTAACGACTGAATGCTTCATTCAAAATTATTCTTGAACTAGCGATAGCGATCACCGGGGTACCCAACACCAGCAGGCTCGCTTCCCAAGCGGGTACCCGATCCAGAACAGTCGTCCAGAGCCACCAGCAGAAGGCCGTGCTGATACAGACCAGCACAAGGATGATTAGCACAAACTGTGGCGCCCAGTTCACGGGCGGCTCATCAACTGCGCCAACAATCAGGGCAACGGGGATGCTGCCAATCAGATTGGTCCAGGCGGTCAGAGCCAGGAGATTGACCCGGCTGCAGCTGCGCAAGCGTTTAATAAGTACCGTTCCGGCTGCCCAGCAGATGGCCGCGCCAATGCCACAGGCATTACTAATCCATCCGGCATCTAGCTGCCAGGGTTCAATAATAAGGAGCAGGCCGCACAACATGGCCGCCACCGCCAACCACTGCGCCCCACGCACGCGCTCCCCCAAGATGGGCCAGGCTAGCAGCAGTGTCCAGATCGGCATCGTATAAACCAGCACAGCCGTTTTGCCTGCTGCACCAAACTTAAGGCTGAAGGTCTGCAATAGCATGAACCCCGAAACCTGGCAAAGGCTGATCAATAGCACCGAGCGCGGGGCTGGCAGGCGCATGGGTTGACCCAAGAGCTTTAACGCCAGGAAGAGCGCCATCGCACCTCCGAACACGCGAATCAATGTCAGCGTCAGTGGCGGTGCGAAGTCCAACGCCTGTTTGGCAATGACCCAGGTGTAGCCCCACAGCAGCGACAGCAGCACAATCCCCAGCGCAGCCCACAGTCGGGGATTCGAATCGATGCCTGAACGCATGACTCTCAAGCCACCTCGACCAGCAGACCCTTCAGATATTCGCCCTCGGGCGCTGCCAGGCCAACCGGGTGATCGCTCGATGCCATGAGGCGGCGCAGGATGCGGGCATCGCGCCCGGCATCGGCTGCGGCACCCGCCACAATCTTCTGGAACAATTCCAGACCGATGCCCCCCGAACACGAATAGGTCATCATCAGGCCACCTGGCGCCAGCAGCTTGAAGCCGAAGAGGTTGATATCTTTATAGGCCCGTGCCGCCTGATCGGCATGCGCGGCGGAAGGCGCGAACTTGGGCGGATCCAGAACGATCAGATCAAATTGGGCACCCGCCTTGTGATACTCACGCAAGGCCTGAAACACATCGGCATCCCGCCATTCGGCGCTTGATGCATCTAGCTGCGGATTCATGGCCAGATTGCTTCTGGCTTGTTCCAGCGCCGGACCCGACGAGTCGATCGAAACAATAGACGCTGCGCCGCCCGCCAACGCCTGCAAGGAAAAGCCTCCGGTGTAGCAGAAGCAATTGAGGACGCGGCGCCCCTTGGCCAGCGCCCGCAACAACAGACGGTTATCACGCTGATCAAGATAGAAGCCGGTCTTATGGCCACCCACCACATCCACGCCAAAGCGCACCCCGTGTTCGTCAATCTGCGGCATGGCTTGCGGTGGGAGCTCCATCAGCCCTTTGCCGGTCAGCCAGCCACTCACCGGTTCAAGCCCTTCGAGTTTGCGCACATCCGAATCGGAGCGCTCATAGATATACTTGCAGCCCGAGGCCTGGACCAGACCCGCCACAATGGCCTCGCGCCAGGCATCGGCACCGGCACTGGTCAGCTGCAATACCACCAGGTCGCCATAACGGTCGGCAATGACACCGGGCAAGCCATCCGCCTCGCCGTGAATCAGTCGCTCTCCGCCCGGCTCGGATTGCTCCCCGCGCAACGGCGCCCAGCCCTCGCGGCGTGCGACGGCCTGCGCAATCCGCCGCTTGAAGAAGGCATGATCAATCGTTTCCTCGGGATTGAACGTCCACATCCGGGCCCGGATTTTTGAGGCCGGGCTCCAGGCTGCCCGACCCATCGCGGTGCCATGCTCATCTTCGACAATGACCGTATCACCGGAGCGAGCACGCCCTTTGAGACTCGCGACGGAACCGGCAAAAATCCAGGGGTGGCGGCGGCGGACAGAACCGGATTTGCCGGCATGCAAGGTCAGTGTGGCAGTCATGTGTCTTTGTGATCCTGAAGGTCAGGGTTAAATTGTTCGCGTGCGTCGCGATTCACGGCATCCTTCTGACGATGTGCTCGCGGATGCGCCTGGTCATAGACCTGGGCCAGATGCTGAAAATCAAGATGGGTATAAACCTGCGTCGAGGCAATGCTGGCGTGGCCGAGCATTTCCTGCACGGCCCGCAGATCGCCCGAGCCTTGCAACATATGCGTAGCAAAGGAATGGCGCAACTGGTGCGGGTGTATGCGCTGGGGGAGCCCCTGGGTCTGGCCATGTTTCTGCAAGCGCAGCTGGATCATCCGTGGGGTGATGCGCTTGCCCTGTTGCCCCACAAACAATGCCACCTCTTCTGGCTTGGCCAATTGTTCCCGAACCGCCAACCATGCTTCGATGGCCTGCAGCGCCGCCTTGCCTACCGGCACGATCCGTGTCTTGTTGCGCTTGCCTAGGACCCGTACCTCACCCTGACGAACGTCGGGCAGGCAATCTAGGTTCAACCCGACCAGTTCTGAGAGTCGGATACCCGAGGAGTAGAAAAGTTCATAGATGGCCTGATCGCGCCGTTGCATACACCGCTCACGAGCGGACGGTTCCGGAAGCTCATTGCCTGGCGCCTCACTATCGACCGCCACCGGCTTCAACAACCGGAATGCCTCATCCACCGATAAGGCATCCGGCAGGCGTTTCGGGTGTTTGGGGGCATGTAGGCCTTCGGCCACGTTGGCATCCAGAACACCGCGTCGCGCCAGCCAGCGCAACAGACCGCGCCATGCCGACAAGGTTCGGGCAATCGAACGGCCCGATAAACCACCGGCATGCAGACGCCCCACGAATCGCCTTAGATCAAGCGCGGTCAGTTCGGCAGGTGCGGCGCCATCGGCCAGGGTTTGCAATCGACGCAGATCGCGCTCGTAATTGCTGAGGGTATGCGGCGACACCCGACGCTGATCACGTAGCTCAGCTAACCAGTCTTCGGCCCCGGGCCAGAGCGGCTCGCGCTCTTTGGGCAACCCGGTGTCGTTCATGAATGATCGGTCTTCGGAAGTCAGGCTCTCAACACGCGCGCCAGCGCTGCGGCGATGACATCACCCAGGCGCTCAATATAGAGCGTACCCATGCCCGCCACAAAACGGTCGGCCTCATCCGATGCCATGGCCAGCAAGCCCAGAGTCTGTCCTTCGAACCGGAGCGGCACCAATGCCATGGAGGCCATCTCATCACCGTTACCGCCAAACCAGGCGGTCACCTCACCTGTCCGGGTGCTGCCCGTAAAGGGGTGGTTCATACCGGAGATTTCCTTGATCAGCTCCGCGCTGACCGGCGTACAGGCTTCATGCCCCAGATTGGCAGCGCCTTCGCCCCACAACCGGACGCGGGCCTGCGGCACCGCAAAGTCTTCGGCGAGCGACTTAAGAATGATCCCTACCATCTGGTCAAGTCGGTTGGCTCCGACCAGCGCCACGGTCAGCTGGTGCATGCGCGCGCCCAGCGCATCGTTTTGCTCCCCTACCCCGAGGAGTTCGCCCAGGCGATGTTCCAGCAAGCGATTCTTTTCGCGCAGATTAATCATCTGGCGCTCGGCCAGCGAAATGGTCCGACCGCTGTAAGGGTGCGCAATCTCCACCTGATGGAAAAACTCTGCCTGCTCCTCGAAAATCTCGGGGTGAGATTTCAGGTATTCCATGACCTCGTCGCGCGTGATGCTCATAAATCAATCTCTCCAGTAAATACGGTAACAGCGGGGCCGGTCATGACGACCGGCTGCCCTGGGCCGCCCCAGGCGATGCTGAGTTCGCCACCCCGTGTCTGAACGCGTACGGGGGAGTCCAGTAGACCTCGACGAATCCCCGACACCACGGCCGCGCAGGCCCCTGTCCCGCAGGCCAGCGTTTCGCCCGCGCCCCGTTCATAGACGCGCAAACGGATGTTATGCCGATCTACAACTTGCATGAAACCAGCGTTCACGCGCTGCGGGAAGCGGGCGTGAGATTCGACTTGCGGGCCCTGGTCAGCGACGGGCGCAGTGTCAACATCCGCCACCAGCGTCACCGCATGAGGATTGCCCATAGAGACCGCGCCGATCGTCAACGTGGTGCCATCGGCCAGCTGCAGTGATTGTTCCGCCGCGTCCGTCTCGGACTCGAAGGGGATCTCAGTCGGGGCAAAGCGTGGCTGCCCCATATCCACCGTGACCAGACCATCCGCCTCCAGACGCGGATGAATGATGCCGCGCTTGGTCTCAACCACAATGGCGGTTTTGTCGGTCAGCTTCTGATCGTGCACAAAGCGCACAAAGCAACGAGCACCATTGCCACATTGTTCCACTTCGCCGCCATCGGCATTGAAGATGCGGTAACGGAAATCTGCACCCACCGCTTCGGGGGGCTCGACCAGCAGCAGCTGATCAAAGCCAATTCCGGTATGACGATCACCCAGCGCGCGAATGATTTCCGGCGTGAGCTCGACGTACTGACGCATGCCATCAATGACGACAAAGTCATTGCCAAGGCCATGCATCTTGGAGAATTTGATTTTCATAACGTGTGTCATTGTGCCCTGATTTTCCGAGGCTAAAAAGGGCATGTTGGCAAAGTCGCGCTACCCGATGATACAAATTCGCTTTTCGATCATGCGTGCAATCATCACAATCAAAGACACGATTGCCAGATAGACCAGCGCCGAAAAAAGGTATGCTTTGAAAAACTGGAAATTCGTCGCCGCCAACTCCTGCACTCGGGCAAAGAATTCTGTGTACTGAATCAGAAATGCCACTGAGCTATCTTTTAGGTTGCCGATTACCTGATTGGTTAGTGCCGGTACCGACAACCGAAGCACTTGCGGGAGCGTAATGTATCGAAATACTTGGCCGTCACTAAAGCCCTGGGCATGCGCGGCTTCCAATTCTGCCGAGTCCATCCCGTTAAAGGCGGTAGTTAGGTAAGCGGCATTGTAAGCCGCCACGTTGAGCGTAAAGCCGATAAATGCAACGACGAAGGGCGATATACGGATCCCCCACTGGGGCAGACCGTAATACATAAGAAACAGCAGCACAATAAGCGGCATCCCAATGAAGAAAGAAATATACCCTTTGGTAATTTGCCGTATAAGCGCGCTACGACACGTGCTCAGATAAAAAACAACGATGCCGAACAATAACCCGGAGATACTAATGGCCACTGTCAGATGCAGGGTTTCAATCAGGCCATTCAACACCAACGGAAACTGCTCGTGCAGATCCCGGAAAAAGGCCGTCCACCCACTCACAGTCAGCCCTTTGTGCGGTTAAAGAAGTCGCGCGTCACCGCGTCATCATGGCTGGCCAGCAATTCAAATGGCGCCTCTGCTTTGACAATCCCTTGATTCAGGAACACCGCTTTATCCGAAATCGCCTGCGCCAAATCGATATCATGCGTCACGCAAAGCATAGTAACGCCTTCGCTATTCAATTGCCGAATCAACTCACCCACCTCGCGACACATAACCGGGTCTAGTGCCGATGTCGGCTCATCCAGAACAATCATCGCTGGATCCATCGCCAATGCGCGCGCCAGCGCCACACGCTGTCTCTGCCCGCCGGAAATCTCCGCCGGGAATTTATCTTTATGCGCTGCCATACCCAGCCGCTGCAACTGGGCAACGGCCTTTTCTTCCGCATCCGGCTTGCGCATCTTCTGCAACTTTCTCAAGCCCAAGGTCACGTTATCCAACACGGAGAGATGTCGATACAGGGCAAACTGTTGAAAGACGAAACCAATCTTCTGGCGCAACAAACGCACATCGACTGCGGGCCCCGTAACCTCCTGACCATCAAAGTGGATCGTACCGGACGTCGGCTCGACCAAGCGGTTGAGGCAGCGTAGCAGTGTTGATTTGCCGCAGCCCGAAGGGCCCATGACCACTTTGATTTCACCGGCGTCAACATCAAGGTTAACGCCCGCCAACACTCGTTGGTCGTTAAACCTTTTTTCGAGTTCGCGTATTTCAATTAGCGCCATATCTACACCCTAGGCCTTACAAGCTGGCAATGCCCGGCACCCTGAAGTACCGCTCCAGAGTCCGGACACCGACCAATAAGATTCGATAAATCGAGAAATACAAAATGCCTACGACCAGATAAATTTCTGCGCCTTGCAGCGTAGTCGCCGTCAACGTGATCGCTTCTTTGGTGATTTCAGGAATACCCACCGTATACGCAAATGGCGAGTATTTCAGCACGGACGTAAATTCATTTACCATGCCGGGCAACGAAAAGCGGAGCATCTGCGGCATTTCGATATGCCAGAAGGTCTGGAATCGGGTCATGCCCATCGCCTGGGCCGCCAGAATCTCTCCTGGGTCTACAGAATCCAAGGCCCCCCGAAAAATCTCCGCCAGGTAGGCGCTGGAAATTAGCCCAAGGCTCAGCGCCATCGCCAGCAAGGGGGGCACTTTTAGCCCTACGCCCGGCAATCCGAAATAGACGATGAACAGCAGCACCAGCACGGGAACCCCGCGCAAGAGGTAGGTGTATACATCACATACAGTGCGAAGGGGTGCGCCTGATAAACGCCGCAGTGTCGCGACACCCAAACCGACGACCAAACCGGTCAAGCTACAGACTAGGGTCACCAGCACCGTATAGACAATTCCCCCTGCCAGATGCTGCAGGATGCCAAGCATGTCCATGGTGCTGATGACGTATATCGCGGCGGCTACTGCATCGCCTTATCGATGATTGCCTTGAGCTTATTTGGACCCAGCTCAACTAAAAACTTGTCGAAGTCATCACGCAGCTTGGAGCCCTTGGCAAATGCAAACCCGAGGACATCAAAACCTTTGAAGACGTAACTGCTATGCAGCGGCAGATGCAGCTTATTCGTGTAGTTAGCCAGAACTGGTGCTTCAATAAATGCCAAGTCAATGTTGCCATTCTGCAAATCGGTCACAACTTCCGTATAGGTCGGGTAGAGCTTCACCATGCTGAGCGAGTAGTAACCCTTTGGCTCCAAATCATTTTTAATCAAGTCGTCGTAAGCCATCCCGCGCGGGTAACCAATTTTGTATTGCTTAAGCTGGGCAAGATCCGTAATGTCGATATTACGGCTGTTTAGACTCACTAGATGCCAAGCATTATCGAAATAGGGCTGCGAGAAATCCATGACCTCTTTACGCTTTGCAGTAATGGAGATCCCCGAGAAAGCCACGTCGGCTTGGCCGCTCGACACGGCACCCAGCATCCCCTGCCAATCATAGCTCGTGATATTCATTTTGCAGCCACGCGCCTGACAGTACGCACTAAAAATGTCGTAATCTGCGCCCATGATCTTGCCATCTTTTTCGTACAACATCGGTGGCGACGACGGCGACACGGCAACACGCACCACCTTGGAATCGTCTTTGCCCGAGCAGCCCATCAACAAGGCGCTTACAACAACCGCCAGCAGCAACCCCAGTTTCTTCATTTATTCATCCCCTAAATTCCACACGATCGTCACACCCGTTGGCCGCTAGTTTGCGACAGCATGAAAGCATTAATGACTGCCTCGGGCAAGTATAGACGAAACTGTCCTTCTGGCTCGCCCCTTGATGCTAATTCGCTTCGCGTGGTGCCTTGTACCGGTTATAGCCCCACAGATACTGCGCGGGGCAACGCCGGATCAGAT
>CAZRYZ010000045.1:0-11099 GCA_964604465.1 uncultured Dechloromonas sp.
GTTGGTCAATGGGAATCTCTTGCAGCCGGTTGTATTCAGCCGAGGTCAGGAAGCCCGACTTCTGAGACTGCGACAGACCGCCGCCAGCACAGCCCACCAGACCGGTGATCGCGACACTTGCCACCAGATAGGCCAGAGCCTTCTTGATTGAGCGGCTCGGTTTTACTTGGGACATCGAACTCTCCTTGAAATCGGGTTGTGGGTCTATGGTACGTCAGCTACGCAAAGTATCAACAACCTAGCTGGCCAATACAGCTTCAATCTGGGCAAAGGTCTTGGCGACGGAATGGATTTGTGTGGCCACACCGAGCTGGCGCGCAATTTGCGAAGCCGAGAAGATGCCGCGCACCATCTGACGATTGGTCAGCGGATCCGTGTCAACGACCAGGGCATGGTTGCGGTTATGGACCTTCAGGGTTTCGATAATGTCGATCACCTTGGCCTGCATCACCTGCTTCAGCGTCAGGACCTCGATCTCTCCCTGGCCGGTCATAACATCCTTGACCGTAATTTCTTCATGCTTGATGCCGTTTTTCTGGACGCACTGCATCGGCTTCTCGCCCAGAACATCCGTCGCGGTGAGCAGACCAACGACACAGCCCTTGCTGTCGGTCACAATCAGCGAACGGACGCCGCGCGAGATCATCAGATGGTTGGCGTGACTCAGCAGCACATCGGCGCCCACCGTGGCCGCCACAATCTGCTTCAGGTCAGTCATGACTTCGATCGCTGGCGAATCCGGCGTGACAATATCGGCCTGGCTGGTGGGAAGGTGAAATCCGGCGTTCTTCTCGAGGGAACTGACCTTGAGGATCATCGGGCTGCTCATGCTGTTATCTCCTGTTATTTCTACGGGGTTCCCCCTAAGGGATTCCCCTGTTTTATGGCCTTCTGCGCTGAACGCATGCTTGTTCCGAACTTTACTATTAAACTGGCAAGATCAACCATACATTTTGATGCTGCATTGCACCGAACCCGATGAAATTTCCTGATCTGCTCACCTTGCTGATCCTGCTCCTTTTTGCCATGCTGCTCTGGCAGATGCATCAGCAGGACTGGGGCACCTTCCTGTTGCTGGTCGCTGCCGAAGCCGGCCTAATCGCGATCCGTATTACCGAGCGACAGAAGTCCGCCCGCTTATGATGATGACTTTCTCGAGACGTCTCTTCCTGATTGCGGCTGGTACGCTGCTACTGGCATGTGCTGACAAGCCCTTGCCTTTCAAAGCCAAACCCGTCCCTGACGCGCCACCGGCGATCAATTTCACCCTGACCGACCAGTTTGGGCAAGCGCGTTCACTGGGCGATTTCAAGGGCAAAGTGGTCAGCCTGTTCTTCGGTTTTACCCACTGCCCGGACATCTGCCCAACCCATCTTGCACGCCAGGCTGAGGTGATGCGGTTACTCGGCCCTCAGGCTAAAGAGGTCGCGGTGCTGTTTGTGTCCCTGGATCCGGAACGTGACACCCCTGCGGCGCTCAAGATCTACATGGATGCCTTTGATCCTCGCTTCATTGCACTCACCGGAACACCGGAAGAGACAACAAAAGTCGCCCGGCAATACAAGATCTTCTGGCAAAAGACACCGCTACCCGACTCGGCGCTTGTCTATACCATTGACCACACCACCAACAGCTTTGTCATCGACCGGGCAGGCCACATGCGATTGATCGTGCCGCATGAAATGAGCGCCACCGATGTCGCCCATGATCTACAACTTCTCATCCAACAGTCCCCATGACCGCCTACGTCATTACCCCGCCCGCTGCAACGGTCGTGCCCGTTCTTGGCACGGATTTACTGTTTCCGGTTCGCCGCATTTACTGCGTGGGCCGCAACTATGCCGAACATGCCCGGGAAATGGGGGCAGACCCAGATCGCGAGCCGCCGTTCTTCTTTTCCAAACCGCGCGACGCTGTTGTGCCCTGTGGCGGCACGATCCCCTTTCCGCCAGCGACCACTAACCTGCAACATGAAGTCGAGCTGGTCGTGGCACTGGGTCGAGGCGGCCTGAATATTCCCGAGGCGACCGCGCTGGATCATGTTTATGGTTACGCAACCGGCATTGATTTTACCCGGCGAGATCTGCAGACGCTGGCGCGCGAGAAATGTCACCCCTGGGAGCTGGGAAAAGGCATGGACTTCGGCGCACCGATTTCGCCCATCGTCCCAATCAGCCACAACGTTCCCGCCGCTGACGCGAGCATCTGGCTGAAAGTAAATGAAGACCTGCGCCAATCATCTCGCCTGAACCAGATGTCGTGGAACGTGGCAGAAATCATCTGCCGACTATCGCAATATTTTTCCCTGGCTCCCGGCGACCTTATTTACACGGGCACGCCGGGCGGTGTCTCGACGGTCTCGGCGGGCGATGTCATCAGCTGTGGCATTGACGGCTTGCCCTTGCTGACCGTCACACTGGCCTGATCCTCATTCGACGTTTCCTCGGGCAGCATCGTCACCGACACCTCCAGGGTGTGCTCACCGCCACCGGTCACTACGCCCCGCAACGGGATGACATCGGCGAAGTCCCGGCCTCGTGCCAAGGTGACGAATTCATCACTGACTGCCTGGCCATTGGTCGGGTCAAGGCCTAGCCAGCCATGACCGGGACACCAGGCCTCGACCCAGGCATGCGTGGCATCTGCCCCCAGTAGGCGGGGCTGCCCGGGCGGGGGGTGCGTCAGGATATAACCACTGACATAACGCGCGGGAATGCCGATACTGCGCAAGCCCGAAATCATGATCTGCGCAAAATCCTGGCAGACACCGCGTCGGTTCACAAAGGCCTCACGGAGTGGCGTGCCGACAGCGGTTGCTTCCGGATCGAAGGTAAAGTCCTGATGCATCGCCCCGGTCAGCCGTAGCAATTGTGTCGGTAGCGTTTCCACGGTCGATGCCATCTGCGCCCGCAGCCAGCTACCGATTTCCGGCAGCACCGGAATCATCGGGGAGTCGGTCAGGTAGGGGGCGCAGGCCAGGGCAAACGCCCGCGCTGCCGGATCGCCTGGCTCAAATGCCCGGCGCGCCAGACCTTCCCCGTGCCAGGGTTCTCCTGCCAGTGGCCATTCAGGTTGAGTCACTACCACCGTCATACATGCACGAACTTCTAGCAGACGATGGGGCGTCGCAATCGAAAAGTCGCAATAGCGGTTCCCGAAGAAGTCGACGCCGGTCGCCGACTCTGCCAGGGGCTGATTCACATCAATCACATCGGTGATGACCTGCTGATTGGTCTGAACCGCGGGAATCAGATGTGCCCGATGACGCGCGCTACTCACCGAGTAGGCGTAGCAGTATTCCGTCGCATGAACCACCTGATAACGGCGAGGCGTCGGCACTGGAGGCGCGGCCATCAGACAGCCATCCCGGATTGGCTGACGCTGAAATAACGAAGCGCCAGCAGGTCGCTGAGTTGATGAATCTCCTGCTCCAGCTGGGCAAACGCCGTATTGAGTGCCGCGGCATCGGGGAACTCCCCCAGCGACCACTCGGTCAGCGCAATACCGGTCCCCTCCAGTCCAACCAAAGTCGTACCCGTCTCCTGGCCCAACCGCTGCAGTGCCTGCTGAACGCCTTCGACCTGGAACCGGAGCGATCGCGGGTGCGTGCCATCCAGCAGCACGATCTCGCGAACTGCCGCCCAGGTCGCCATACCTGTGCTCTGGCTCCGAAATGAGCCCGCCGAATCGGTTAGGTCAAGCAGCCAGTCGAGTGGTGCCGTTCGTTCGCCACCCTCATCGGCTCGGTGCAACTGGCTCATGGCCACATTGAGCCCTGCTGCCAGAAGGACCAGCCGCTCCAGCCGGCGACCCAGGGAAAGAAACCGCCAACCCGCGTCGCGACTCATGGCATCTAGTGCAAACCCGGATAGCGCGGCTAGCCCGGACACAGCCCGATCAAGCCAGACCAGCGTGGGGCCTAAAGTACTGTTTTCGCCAAGCGCCGCATCATTCACCAACCGGTTGAGTGCCCGCCAGTGATCGTGCGACAGTCGGTCCCGCAACGAGAAGCCAACCCGGCCCAGATGTGTCAGTGTTTCAGCCAGACCCTGCGGATGATTAGGATGCGTTGCGGCACGGATCAACTGCTCAACCGGTGCGCGCGCTGCCTGTGTTTCACCTTCAGGCAGTTGCACCAGTCCATATCGCCAGACCAGCTGATGCAAAGCAACCACGCCGTGTCGGCGGGCATGATGCAGGCGCTCGGTCAGGGTTAACCGGAGCAGTCGCGCCATCCCTTCTGCACGCTCGGTATACCGCCCCATCCAGAACAGATTTTCGGCAACCCGCGAGGGCACACCGGTATGAACCACCGGTGCCGTCACGGTCGCCTCGCCCTGAGGGAATTCCAATTCTTCGTTGTCGTGGGACTGCAGCACCCAGGTATCTTTGGAGGCGCCGCCGCGCTGCATCGAGACCACTCGGGCATCGCGATGAGACTCGACGCGCGTCAGGCCGCCAGGCATCACTTGGTAGCCCTGGGCCGCCGCTACGGCAAAGGCACGTAGCCCAACAGATCGTGCCTCGAGACTGAGACTCCCCACCCGGCGATTCAATACGGGCGCCTGCGAAAGGCGGACCCACTCCTGTGCCACATAACGATCGGGGGCAAGTTCGATCCGGGATATCAGCTCGCGCTGCTCTTCGGCGTTCAGATCTTGTCCGAAGATGGGTTGGAAATGCCCGGTGCCATGCGCCGATTTGATGACTAGGTCATCCAGATTCGAGCGCACATAATCCATGGCCGCGGCTTCACCACACCACCAGGTCGCTACCGACGGCAAGGCCAGTGCTTCACCCAGAAGATAACGGCTTGCGGCTGGCAGGAAACCCTGTAGCGCCGGCGATTCGACCACGCCGGCACCCAACGCATTGGCAATCAGCACATGGCCACGTCGAGCCGCATCGGCCAGGCCCGCGACGCCCAGAGCGGAGTCACTTCTGAGCTCCAGCGGATCACAGTAGACATCATCCTGCCGTCGTACAATCGCGTGCACGCGCTGCAGTCCATGAATGGTCTTGAGCCAAACCAGACCTTCCCGAACCACGAGGTCGCCCCCCTCGACCAGCGGGAACCCGAGGTAACGCGCCAACAAGGAGTGTTCGTAGTAGGTTTCGTTCAACGGACCCGGAGTCAGTACGACAATCCGCGGCGATTCGTCCCCGCAGGGCGCATGCGCGGCCAGATGTTCACGCAAGGCAGAAAAGAACCCGGTCAATGGCGCAACGGGCATCTGGGCCAGAAGCTCGGGGAAAGCCCGCGTCATGATGAGCCGGTTTTCTAAGGCATAGCCGGCACCCGAGGGCGCCTGAGTCCGGTCACCGACGACCCACCACTGACCATCCGGGGAGCGCAGCAGATCGGCGGCATAGCTATGCAGAAAAATATTCCCGGGAGCGCGCGTCCCATAGGCGGCGGGTAACCAGCCCCCCGCCCCGTAAATCACTTCCGGTGGAATGATGCCGTCCCGGAGCAGGCGCTGCTCGCCATAGATATCGGCCAGGATCAGATTGAGTAGGCGTGCACGCTGGGCCAGGCCATAGGAAAGGGTCTGCCACTCCTCTCCCGGCATAACGAGGGGCAACTCATCGAGGAGCCACGGGCGATCCCGACCCTGAGGGTCTGCGTAGATCGTGTAGGTAATGCCCTCATCCCGGATGTGCTGCTGGGCACTGCTCAAACGCGCTTCGATTTCGGTCGTCCGCATACGACCCAGTAGCGCCAGCACCGGCGTCCAGTGCGGCCTGACCGAGCCGTCCGGTTCGCACAATTCATCAAAACGATCCGCCAGTGGCTGCCGCCGGGCGTAACTTCCAATTAAAGGCGGCAGATCCGCTGGCGGGATCTTTTCGGCGGCAGGCATGGTGCGTGGGCGATTCCGTTAATGCCGTTGTCAGGTCAGGCGCAGATCGAGCGTGAAAGGGAAATCCGGATTGAGATGCTGTTTATCTACCCGGACGACTCCCGGAGTATGACCGATACGGAAGAAGCGTGCCAGACGACGCGCCTCAGCTTCATAGGCGTTCACGGGGAAGGTGTCATAGTTTCGACCGCCCGGATGGGCGACGTGGTACTGACAACCGCCCAGTGAGCGATTCATCCACGTATCCACCACATCGAAGGTCAATGGTGCATGCACACCAATCGTCGGATGCAGACAGTTCGGCGGTTGCCAGGCGCGATAGCGAACGCCGGCCACAAACTCGCCCTGAACACCGGTCGGGTGCAGTGGCACTACCTCACCGTTACAGGTAACCACATGACGTCCTTCGATATAGCCGTTGACCTTGAGCTGGACTCGTTCTAAAGAAGAATCAACGTAACGGACTGTGCCCCCAAGAGCCCCCTCTTCACCCATCACGTGCCAGGGCTCCAGCGCCATACGGAGGTCCAGCCGGAGATTGTTGACGTCCATTTCGCCAATGTGCGGGAAGCGGAATTCGAAGTGCGGCGCAAACCATTCGGCCTTGAAGGCATAGCCGGACTGATTCAGCTCCTCGATAACATCGCATAGGTCGGACCAGACAAAATGCGGCAACATGAAGCGGTCGTGTAAGCCGGTGCCCCAGCGGATTAGGCTGGCTGGCTGATAAGGAGCCTGCCAGAAACGTGCGATCAGTGCCCGCATCAGAAGTTGTTGCGCCAGGCTCATCCGGGCATGCGGCGGCATCTCGAAAGCCCGCATTTCCAGAAGCCCCAAACGCCCTGTCGTGCTATCTGGCGAGTAGAGTTTGTCGATGCAGAACTCGGCACGATGTGTGTTGCCTGTCACGTCGACCAGCAGATTGCGCAGGACCCGGTCGATCATCCATGGCGGCACATTGCTGAACAACGCGTTCTGACGGCGCAACTCTTCAAAGGCGACCTCAAGTTCACGCACCGATTCATGCCGGGCTTCATCCACCCGTGGTGCCTGGCTGGTCGGGCCAATAAACAATCCGGAAAAAAGATAGGACAAAGCCGGATGGTTGTGCCAGTAAGCAACCATACTGGCCAGCAGATCAGGGCGCCGCAGGAAAGGTGAATCATTTGGTGTCGCACCACCCAGAACGAAGTGGTTACCACCCCCGGTACCGGTGTGGCGGCCATCAAGCATGAACTTCTCGGTCGAGAGGCGGGTCTGGTGCGCTGCCTCATAAAGAAAATTCGTGTGGTGCGTCAGCTCGTGCCAGCTGCTCGCCGGCTGCACATTGACCTCGATCACGCCCGGGTCGGGCGTGACGCGTAGCACGGTGAGACGAAGATCCCGCGGTGGTTCGTAACCCTCGATGATCACTGGCAGCCCCATGGCTTCTGCGGTACTTTCGACAGCGGCCAGAATTTCCAGATAGTCTTCCAGACACAGTGTCGGCGGCATAAAGACGTAAAGCTTGCCGGCACGAGGTTCAGCGCACATGGCCGTGCGCGTAATCCAGGCGGCCGACTCGAACATTCTTGGTTGTTTCAAGGCTTCGCTCGGATTGCTGGTCACGGTGTACCGACCAGTGCCATAAGCCTTGGCCGCAGCACTCTGCGTCGCGCCGCCGACCCGGATACGCAATTGTTCGTGAGTGGGCAATGCGGCCTGCTCTATCGTTGGATCGGGTTGATTGACGTACGGGAAATCACCACGTGCGCACCAGGGCTGTGAATCCAGCGGTAAACGATAACCCAGCGGCGAATCGCCGGGAATGAGATAGCAGCGCTCGTCGCGCAAGAACCACGGCCCACTTTGCCAACGGTCCGACCCCATGCTGCGTAGAATCGGCAGCACATGGCCGATGGTCGTGTCGAGCCCCTGCATGTAGACCTTGCGAAGACGGTCCCGCTCCATGGCATCATCCAGACGCGAATCGAAAGGATCCACATTGTCCGGGAGACGACGCTCTCGCCATAGGTAGTACCAGACATCCTCGAATGCAGGGAACACCCACTTTTTATCAACGCCTAGACGCTCGGCAACACCCTTCAGAAAGACCGCGGCATCCTCGGCACTAACACCGTAGTCAATCGCCTCATCGGCTACCAGATTCGGATTCAACCAGAGCGGTTCACCGTCCTTGCGCCAGAAGATGTTGAGCGACCAGCGGGGTAATTGTTCACCCGGATACCACTTGCCTTGGCCGTAATGACGCAGCCCGAATGGCGCATATTCGGCGCGCAGCTTATCCAGCAACGAAGCGCCGAGAATGCGTTTGGTCGGGCCCATGGCCTCGGTATTCCATTCCGCACCATCCCGGTCGTCGACCGAAACGAAGGTGGGTTCGCCGCCCTGAGTCAAACGGACATCCAACCGCTCCAGGTCGGCATCCACCTGCCCGCCCATGGCATCAATTTCGAACCAGGTCTCATCGGTATAGGGACGGGTTACACGCGGTGCTTCCCAGATCCGCGTCACCTGCATCTGGTGTTCAAAGGTACATTCGCATTCATCCAGCGCGCCTGTAACCGGTGCAGCAGAACCCGGGTCCGGCGAGCACGCCACCGGGATATGCCCTTCCCCGGCCAACAACCCCGACGTCGGATCAAGGCCGATCCAGCCGGCGCCCGGCAGATACACCTCACACCAGGCATGCAGATCCGTGAAGTCTTTCTCCGGACCCGAAGGACCATCCAGCGACTTGATATCCGGCGCCAACTGAATCAGATAGCCTGACACAAAACGTGCCGCCAGCCCTATGTGACGCAGTAGTTGCACCATCAACCAGGCCGAATCCCGGCAGGACCCCGAGCGCTTGGTGAGCGTCTCCTCCGGCGTCTGCACACCGGGCTCCATCCGGATGGTGTATTGAATGTCCTGCTGTAAACGCTGATTCAGGCCAACAAGGAAATCAATCGTGCGCACCTTTTTGTGCGGAATCGTTGCCAGATAAGCGCTGAATTTGGGCGTAGGGCTCAGGCATGCCCGGTAGGGCTGAAGCTCATGGGCCTGCTCTGCCGGGTAGGAAAATGGAAATTCCTCAGCCTCCGGTTCCAGAAAGAAATCGAAGGGGTTGTGCACCGCCATCTCTGCCACGAAATCCACTTCGATACGGAACTCCGTGGTCTTTTCGGGAAAAACCATCCGTGCCAGATAGTTGGCCTGTGGATCCTGCTGCCAGTTGATAAAGTGCGTCTCGGGCACGACCCGCATGCTATAGCTGAGAATGCGAGTCCGTGCATGCGGGCACGGTCTCAGCCGGATGATCTGCGGCCCCAGATTAATGGGGCGATCATAGCGATAATGGGTGACATGGTTCAGGGCAACATGGATTGACACAGCGTAACTCCGGAGCGGTCATAGGAACGCTCCTCTTCACGCAAAAGCTGTGCCAATAATGCGCTACTGCTGCCCGGCCAGTGTCTGAATTGTATGCGTTGGCCGTGTTTCTGCCGCAGTGCCCACACGCAACGTGGCCAGCCGGGCCTCCTCGGCACTGGTCTCTGTCCACACTGGGTTCGGCAGAGCACTAAAGACCTCTTTTAGCTTCTCGCCCCAGGTTGTGTGGATCTGATTGTAATAGGCATTCGTAGCGTCAATGTGGCTGAAGTGCGTGATCTCCAGCGAATCCGTCTTGTACACCAGCATGTCTAGCGGTAGACCGACGGACAGATTAGAGCGCAAGGTGGAATCCATTGAAACGATGGCGCATTTGGCGGCGTCCCCCAGCGAGGTTTCCGGGCGAATCACCCGGTCCAGGATGGGCTTGCCGTACTTGGACTCACCAATCTGTAGATACGGTTTTTCTTCGGCGCACTCGATAAAATTGCCCGCCGAATATACCTCGAAAATCCGGCAGCGCTCCTTGCCGATCTGCCCCCCGACGATCAGGCTGCAATTGAAGTCGATACCGAACTGCTGCAACGCCTTGGCATCGCGATGATGCACGAAGCGCACGGCATCACCAACACACTGGGCGACCTCGTACATGGAGTTGGCGGCAAGAATCCCCTTCTCCGACTCCATGGTCTCGGCCAGATGCTGACGAACGGCCTGGGTGATCGCCAGGTTGCCCGCAGACATCATCACGACCAAACGGTCCCCGGGCCGCTCGACGATGCTCATCTTGCGGAAGGTACTGATCTGGTCAATCCCCGCGTTGGTCCGGGCATCGGATAGAAAGACTAGGCCGGCATTGAGCCGAAGGGCCACACAATAGGTCATGAGTCGAGAACCGCGTCAGAGAACAAGAAAATCCTGACGCATTCTAACGCCCAAATCGTCAATATCTGCCAACAGCTGGGTCAGCCATTTGTGCAGACCAATTTCAGCAATCTCGTCCATGGTGAGATAACGAAGCGTCGAGGCCAGTTTGCCTGCACGCCGGCGCGTTTCTCTGGAGTTTCCATTGCCCACCAACTGAAGATTGGCCACGACATCATTCATACAGGAGGCGATCGAACGGGGCATATCCGGGTTCAGAATGAGCAACTCGGCAACGCGTGCGCCACTGATCGTGTCCCGATAGACCTTGCGATAAGCCTCAAAGGCTGACAACGAGCGCAGGACGGCCTCCCAGTGGTAGAACTCGCGCACCGCAAATTCGGGATCATCCGGATCCAGAATGCCCGCCTTGGCATCCTGCGTTTCGATGTCATGAAAGCGCACGTCGATCATCCGGGCGGTACTGTCCGCCCGCTCGAGGAAGGTGCCCAGTCGGATAAACCGGAAGGCCTCGTCTTTCAGCATGGTGCCAATGGTGACGCCGCGCGAAAGGTGCGAGCGCATCTGCACCCACTCGAAAAATTTTCCCGGGTCGACCAGCGGCAGGCCTTCGTCACAGAGCTTAAGAAACTCGAGCCAGGTGGCATTCGTCGTCTCCCAGAGGCCGGTGGTAATTTGTCCGCGAACCGCCCGGGCATTTTCACGGGCATTGTGCAAACTGCACCAGATGGAAGAAGGGTTCTCCTCATCCAGCACCATAAAACGGATCACCGATTCTGGATTCACATCACCGAACTTTTCCTGGTAGACGGGCAGTAATTCGGCCAGACCCAGCATCCCGGCAAGGCTGGCCTCTGCCTCGCGTTGCTGGCCGGGCAGAAGTGACTGTTGTAAGCCGATATCAATCAGACGGGCCGTGTTTTCTGCCCGCTCGGTATAGCGGGCCATCCAGTACAAACTATCAGCAGTGCGGGA
>CAZRYZ010000046.1:0-5449 GCA_964604465.1 uncultured Dechloromonas sp.
CTGTTTGCGTTTCTGTCGCTATGGACCGGCGCACTCTGGGGCAAGCCCATGTGGGGCGCCTGGTGGGTCTGGGATGCGCGCCTGACCTCCGAGCTGATCCTCTTCTTCCTTTATCTGGGCTACATGGCGCTGCATGCGGCCATTGATGATCCACGCCGGGCAGATCGGGCTGGGGCTCTGCTCTCGATCGTGGGGGTCGTCAACGTGCCCATCATCTATTTCTCGGTCAAATGGTGGAACACCCTCCATCAGGGCGCATCCGTTTCCATTACCAAATCACCCAGTATGGCCACCACCATGCTCTGGGGCATGCTGATCATGGCACTGGCCTTCTGGGCCTACACCATTGCCGTTGCGCTGATGCGGGCCCGCAACATCATGCTGGAACGAGAAGCCAATAACGAATGGATCAAGCAACTGCCCGACATAAAGGAGGCCGCATAATGTTGTGGAACAGCGCCAGCGAATTTTTCGCCATGGGTGGCTATGGCTTGTACGTATGGGGCAGTTTTGGTGTGTGTGCCCTGACCATGATCGCCGAACCGCTGCTGGTTCGCCAACGACGCAAGGTGGTCCTTCGCGACATTCAACAGAGTCTGGATGTCTAGCCAAGGCCAGAGCACTGTCTCAATTATCAAGATCGTTGATAGACCTCATTCGCTGGCCGGGGATACCCCATAAGCCCGCGTTAATACCGAAATAGGTAAAATGGTCGCCATGAAACCCCGCCACAAACGATTTGCCCTCATTATCGGGGCGCTTGCCGTCATCGGTGCCGCAGCTACGCTGATTCTCAATGCCTTTGAAGAGAACTTGGTGTTCTTCTTTACGCCCACGCAGGTCGCTGCCGGCGAAGCCCCTAAAAACCGCGCGTTCAGGATTGGCGGCATGGTCAAAGAGGGCAGCGTCAAGCGTGATGGTGTGAATGTGCGCTTTGTGGTTACCGACACGGCGCACGATATTCCGGTGACGTACACGGGCATCCTGCCTGATCTGTTCCGCGAAGGTAAGGGCGTGGTCGCCCAGGGCAAACTGGAAGACGGCAACACCCTGTTCAAGGCGTCAGAAGTTCTAGCCAAGCATGATGAAAACTACATGCCGCCTGAAGCCCAGCAGGCGCTGGATCAGGCCGCTGTTGAAAAAGCCAGCAAGACGTTGAAGTAATTAGCGCCTGGCGCCTCAAGCCGCATGCGCCACACGGCAAAAGGGAGCCTTAATAGGCTCCCTTTTGCGTTTGGGTAAGTAGGTTGTTACTTGATCCGGGCCTTGGCTTCTTCGATGTTCTGCTGGACGAACTTGCCCTCCTGGGAGTCTGGCCCGACGATCTTGATCACGCGCTCCCAGTACTGGATGGCCTGTTGGTACTGACCCCCATCAAAGGCTAGGCCTCCGGCCATGAAAAGGACCTTGGGGTCCTGACTGCCCTGCTTGATCGCACGGTTGATCCATTGCGCGGCTCCCTTGAGGTCACCCGAAGCGGCCAACGCTTCGGCATAATCTGCCATGAGCTGGGGCTCCTGCTGGATCAGCGGCAGGATGTGATTAAAGGATTTAACGGCATCATCCGGGCGATTGAGCACCATGTAGGCGCGAGCCAGTAGCTGCCACCCGGCAGGGTCGTCCGGATTAGCGTCCATCTTGGCCTGCAGTCTTGCAACCATGACATTGGGGTCTGGTCGCGGTTTGACATTGGCTGGATCAAGCGCTGCCGGGTTACCCACCATCAGGTAGACCGTACCGGCACCCAACGGGATCAACAACGCCAGCAACCAGACCAGCCAGCGACCAGTGCGGCGTGTGGAGGCTTTTGGTGTCACATCAGCCGATGCGGGTGGTTGCGTTGTAGAGGCTTCGGGCAGCACGTCAGGTTCATCAACTAGACCGTGCCGGCTCCGACGGCGCAGAAAGAACACTAACCCCAGCAGCCCCCCACCCAGCAGCACAAAGGGGCCGACCCAGAGCAGAATCGTTGTTGCCTTGAAGGGCGGGTCGTAAAGCACATAGTCGCCATAGCGGCTGACCAGAAAGTCGATGACTTCCTGATCTGATTTACCTGATTCGATCAGATGACGCACTTCACGACGCAAGTCTTCCGCAAGATCCGCACGTGAACCAGCCAGAGACTCGTTCTGGCAGACGAGACAACGGAGATTCTCCGAGATGCTGTTCAGGCGCTTTTCAACCACCGGGTCCTGTGCCAGCGGTTGGGCCTCGGCGGCATAAGCCGCACTCCCGGTAGCCAGCAAGAAGGCCACGGCCAGGTGAGTCAACCACATCATGACTTCAACCCTTTCAAAATGGGGTCAATAATTTTCTGTACCACTTCCGGCGTCAGCGGACCCACATGCTTATAGCGAATCACACCGGCCTGATCGATGACATAGGTTTCAGGCACGCCATAAACACCGTAATCAATCCCGACACGGCCATCGGCATCAAAGACCGACAACACATAAGGATCGCCATGCTGCTTCAGCCACGCCAGCGCATCCGGGCGCTTGTCCTTATAGTCCAGACCAATGAGCGGCACATCCGGATTTACGCGCGCAAAGTCGATGAGCACCGGATGCTCGGCACGGCAGGAGACACACCACGAGGCCCACACATTCAGCAGCCAGACGCGGCCTTTCAAATCCTCGGGCGAGAACTGCGCTTTGGCGTCATGCAGCTGGGGGAGATCAAAGGTGGGCGCCGGTTTACCGACCAGGGGCGACGGCACATAGCTCGGGTCTTTACTCAAACCACGCGCCAGAAAAAAGACCAGGATCGCGAAGGTCAGCAGTGGAATCAGGAACAGCCAGAAACGTTTCATCAGGAAACCACCTTCTCGTCAATCAGGACATCCGACTCGGACTCCGCACGGGTACGGCTTCGGTAACGGCGATCGGATGCGGCCAGAATGCCACCCAGCGCCATGAAGGCACAACCGGCCCAGATCCAGGTCACAAAGGGTTTGTAATAGACCCGCACCGCCCAGGTGTGATCACTGGTGGGCTCGCCCATAGCCACATAGAGATCGCGCGTCAGCGTGCTGTCGATACCGACCTCAGTCATGGGCATGGTGGAAGAGAAATAGGTTCGCTTTTCGGTATGCAGCATGCCGGTGGCTTTACCGGGTTGATCCAGCGGGCCATAGACGACCTCACCGCGAATGGCCTCGTAGTTGGGGCCACGCACCTGACTGACATCTTTGAGGGTTAACTGAATGTTCTTGATTGAGACCGTGTCGCCGGGTGCCATGCTGACATCCCGTTCAACCTGATAGCTGCTCACAAAGGTAACGCCCACAACGAACACAGCCAACCCCAGGTGAGCCAGCTGCATCCCCCAGAAGGCACGCGGCGGCCAGCTGATTCTTACGCGGGCGATGATCTGGCGGATCACACCGGCCATCACCCAGACTGCCAGACCAGCACCCACCGCCACCATGGGGCGCCAGCCGCCCATCAGGATCGGCAAAGCGACAGCGGCCACGATCGCCAGCACCGCCTCCAGACGCAGACGTTTGAGGAGCGGCCATAGTTGATCCTGCTTCCAGCGGGATAGTGGACCGAGCGGCAAGAGCAGCAAGAGTGGCAACATGATCGGCACAAACACCGCATTGAAATAGGGTGCACCCACCGAGAGCTTCCCCAGACCCAGGGCATCAATCACCATAGGGTATACCGTGCCAAGTAGCACGGCACCGGCGCCGGCCAATAGCAGGACGTTGTTAATCAGCAGTAGAGTTTCTCGCGACACCAGCGCAAAGGCACCACCCCGACCCACCGACGGGGCACGCCAGGCAAACAGGGTGAGCGAACCACCGACCACAATCGCCAGAAAGACGAGAATGAACACCCCACGGGTCGGATCTGCGGCAAAGGCGTGAACCGAGGTCAGCACACCGGAACGAACAATGAACGTGCCCAGTAACGACAGTGAGAATGCGCCGATGGCCAGGAGTACGGTCCAGTTCTTGAAGCTGCCTCGCTTTTCAGAAACGGCCAGCGAGTGGATGAGTGCCGTGCCCACCAGCCAGGGCATGAATGAGGCATTTTCGACCGGATCCCAGAACCACCAGCCGCCCCAGCCCAACTCGTAGTAGGCCCAGTTGGAACCCAATGCGATACCAATCGTGAGGAACACCCAGGCAGCCAGCGTCCAGGGGCGAGACCAACGGGCCCACGCTGCATCAAGGCGCCCGGCAATCAGCGCGGCAATGGCGAAGGCGAACGCCACGGAGAAACCGACGTAGCCCATGTAGAGCATAGGTGGGTGGTACACGAGGCCCGGATCCTGCAACAGAGGATTCAGGTCGCGACCTTCCATCACTGCCGGCAACAACCGGTTGAAGGGATTGGATGTAAACAGAATAAACAGGGTAAACCCAAAGGCAATCAGCCCGAGCACACCCAGTACTCGCGATACCATCTCGACCGGCAGCGAGCGCGAGAAGACGGCAACGGCGGCTGTCCAGCCAGACAGGATCAGCACCCAGAGCAGCAGCGAGCCTTCATGACCACCCCAGACCGCACCAAAACGGTATTCCATCGGCAGTTGTGTGTTGGAATGTTGCGCCACATAGGCCACGGAAAAATCACTGCTCACAAAGCTCCAAGTCAGACAGCCAAAGGAGGTTGCCAGGAACAGGAAGGCCATGAGTGCCAGAGGGCGCGCCATACGCGACCAGAGTGAGTAACCGCTGTGCGGCCCGACCAGACCGAGGATCCCCAACGCCAGAGACGCCATCAGCGCAAGCGCCAGTGCAAACTGGCCTAATTCGGGAACCATCAGACAAACCCTTTCTATCTCTCTGTTGCATGAAAGCGGCCAATGAGGGCCGCGATCGCTTTATATTTGTCGAAACCAACATGCTAAAGGAGCCCCCACCCCGATGCAACCTTTGGCCACCTTACGAATCGCTTAAGAACCCGCGTCGCCGCATGGTGATAGCTCGGGGTAAACTTCGGATAGCGACATTTAACGGGTAATGATTGATGGTTTGGGCTTTTCTGAGCAACTCGCACTGGTTATATCTGCTCTTGCACCCGCTGGTGGTGGTGCTTTTTACATTGCGCATCATCGCGGTACGGCGCCCCCCGGGTGTGGCACTGGCCTGGATTCTGATCGTGACCATCGTGCCTGTGCTCGGTCTGATCGGCTATTTTCTGGTGGGCGAACGACCGATCGGCCGGGATCGCACCAAACGCATTGATAAGGCGCGACCTGTTTACCAGCGGATGACGGCGCTGCTCGATGCCCGCTACCCTGATGCCGAACACCAGATTGCCCCCCAGTTTCAGTCCATGGCGCGGCTCGCCGAGAACCATGGCGGCATGCCCCCGGTACCCGGCAACCGCATGACGCTCCATTCGGATACTCAGGCCTCCTTGCAGGCCTTGATGCAGGATATCGAGGCGGCGCAACAACGCTGTGACCTGGAGTTCTATATCTGGAACCCCGGTGG
>CAZRYZ010000046.1:5549-11058 GCA_964604465.1 uncultured Dechloromonas sp.
TGGTGGACCCGACCTGCTTCAAACAGAATGCCGGCGTCGGCGAATGGGTCGACGCCATGATCCGCGTAGAGGGACCGGCTGCAGAAGCACTGACAACAGTCTTTGAGGGCGACTGGGCGGTCGAGAGCAACAACATTCCCGGCTTTAATGCCTACCTTGATGCGATTCAAAGCCTTCCCCTGGCGACTGACCAGGCCAGGGTCGTCGCCCAGGCCGTACCCTCTGGGCCCAGTTACCGGACCACCAACATGTCGCACATCCTACTCAGCGCCATCATGAGCGCCCGGTCGGAAGTGGTCATGACCACGCCCTACTTTGTGCCAGATGATGCCCTCTTTCAGGCGCTGCAAACCACCGCTGCGCGGGGCGTGCAGGTCACACTGATTGTGCCGCAACGCGTGGACTCCCTCCTCGTGCGTTATGCCAGCCGTAGCTACATGGATGACCTGCTGAGTGCCGGCGTCCATATCCGCCAATTTACCGGCGGCTTACTGCATACCAAGAGCCTCGTCATTGATCGCAGCTTTAGCCTATTTGGTTCGGTCAATCTGGATATGCGCAGCCTGCGCCTCAATTACGAAATCACCCTGATGGTTTATGACCCGGTCTTCAGCGCGGAGCTGCGCGCCCTGCAGGATCGCTACCTGGCAAAAGCCCCACCCCTGGACGCCGCGAGCCGGGCACGGGTTCCCTTCCACGAACGCATGGCCGAAAACGCTGCGCAGCTTCTTTCGCCCCTGCTTTAAATCTGGTCTTTCCCATGCTGAGCTATCGCCACGCTTTTCACGCCGGTAACCCGGCTGATGTCCTGAAACATCTGGTCTGGATCCAGGTACTGGATTACATGGCGCGTAAAGACAAAGCGTTCATGGTGGTCGATACCCACGCCGGTGCGGGCATGTATCTGCTCGACAGCACCATGGCCCTAAAGACCGGTGAATCCGCGACTGGCATTGGTAAGCTCTGGCCCCTACCCGGGGAAGAACTCCCTGAAGCGGTGACGCGTTACCGCGCCGTGATTGCCGATGCCAATAACCGCGGCGCGCTTTCCCAGTACCCGGGGTCGCCCTGGATTTCGGCGCACTGCACTCGCCATATCGACCCCCTGCGATTTTTTGAATTGCATTCCAGTGATGCCCCCCTATTGGCCCAGGCGCTGCGCTTTGCCCAGAAACGGACACAGATTACTCAGGCTGATGGGCTGGCCGGGCTGAAATCTCTCATGCCGCCGCCTGCCCGCCGGTCCGCTGTGCTCATCGACCCGTCGTACGAAGACAAGACCGATTACGGCAAAGTTATCCAGACGCTTAAAGAGGCCCTGCAACGTTTTGCAACCGGCACCTATGTCCTCTGGTACCCGATACTAGCGCGCCGCGAATCGGCTGAGCTTTCAGATCGCTTGCTCAAACTGGGGGCACCCAACTGGCTGCACGTAACGCTGAGTACCCAGCCTCCCGCAGCCGATGGTCTAGGCATGACCGGGAGCGGCCTGTTCATCATCAACCCACCCTGGACACTGCCCGCCACGCTGGAAGAAACAATGCCCTGGTTGGCTCAAACCTTGGGCGACTCTGGCCATGGCAGCTACACCCTGGACTGGCAGATTAACTAATCCAGTCACCACGACATCTTGATGGAGATATTTCTATGAGCGACGCACTTCTCTTTACCCCGATTCAGGTAGGCAAAATCCGTTTGAACAACCGGGTGGTCATGGCCCCTATGACCCGCTCACGGGCAGGCGCCGGCGAAGCACCCACCGCGCTCAATGCCACCTATTACGCACAGCGTGCGAATGCGGGCCTCATCATCAGCGAAGCCTCACAGATCTCGCAACAGGGTCAGGGCTATGCCTGGACACCCGGTATCTATAGTGAGGCCCAGGTCGCCGGCTGGAAAAATGTCGTCGATGCCGTACACGACAAGGGCGGCCATATGGCGCTGCAGCTCTGGCACGTTGGCCGGATCTCGCATCCACTACTGCAGCCCGGTGGTGCTGACCCGGTGGCGCCTTCGGCAATTCAGGCCAAAGGCCAGTGCTTTGTAATTCAGCCCGATGGCACACCTGCCAACGTGCCGACCGCGATGCCCCGTGCATTGGAAACGCACGAGTTGCCCGCTCTGGTGACCGAATTTGCCAACGCGGCTCGCCATGCCATGAAGGCGGGCTTTGATTTTGTGGAAGTGCATGCGGCGAATGGTTACCTGCTCAACCAGTTCCTCTCACCTAATAGCAACCAGCGTACCGATGCCTACGGCGGGAGCCTCGAAAACCGTGCCCGCTTTGTGCTGGAAGTGGTTGATGCCGTGGTGGCTGCAGTGGGTGCCGACAAAGTTGGCGTTCGCCTGTCACCCCAAGGGGTTTTTAACGATATCGACGACCCGGAGTCCACGGCGATGGCCCTCTACCTGGCCAAGGCCTTCACGCAGCGTAATCTGGCTTACCTGCATATTGCCGAACCGGATTGGGCCGGTGGCGCGCCATTAACCAACGAGTTCCGGCTGCAGCTGCGCGAAGCTTTTGCCGGCACCTTGATCACCTGTGGTGGCTACAACGCCGAAACTGCCGAAGCACTGCTGGGCGGCAACCTGGCCGATATGGTGGCCTTTGGTCGGCCGTTCATTGCCAACCCGGATCTGGTGCACCGGATGCAAGAGAACGCGCCGCTGAATGAACCGGATCCAAATACCTTTTACGGTGGTACCGAAGCCGGTTACACCGACTATCCGTCACTGACCTGAGTGTCTGTAGCAAGCCGGGGTTTATTTAAGCCTTGCCGGTTTTAGTCTCGAGCGCTTCCCAGCGCTCGAGCAGCAGCATCAGCTCATCATCAATAGCAGCGAGACGATTGGCCATCCCCTGTGCCTCCCCCGGGTCATTAGCATAGGTCGCCGGATCGTTGACTTTTTCCATCAACGCGGCCTGCTCGGTCTCCAGCGCTTCGATCTGACCGGGAAGCGCATTGAGTTGTTGTTGTTCCTTGTAACTCAGTTTGGTGGCTCGGCCGCCTTTAGCTGAAGCCGCCTCAGAGGCATTGGCGAGTGGCTTGGGCGAAGCCTTGTCTGAGGCCTTCTGAACAGGCATGTGCTGCGCCGCATGCCAGGCCGCCCAATCGCTATAACCGCCGACAAACTCCCGCCACTGGCCAGCACCCTCGGCAGCAATCACCTGCGTCACTACGTTATCCAGAAAACTCCGGTCATGACTGACCAGCAGGATCGTCCCCTGGTAATCCTGCAACAGGCTTTCCAGCAGCTCCAGCGTGTCGATATCCAGATCATTGGTGGGCTCATCGAGCACCAGAATGTTCGCCGGACGCGCGAAGAGGCGTGCCAGCAATAAACGATTCC
Source organism: uncultured Dechloromonas sp. (assembly GCA_964604465.1). Taxonomy (GTDB): domain Bacteria; phylum Pseudomonadota; class Gammaproteobacteria; order Burkholderiales; family Rhodocyclaceae; genus Fluviibacter. Next base: position 8,901 of record CAZRYZ010000046.1, read on the forward strand.
GTTCGCCCCCCGAGAGTGACTTTACCGGTGAGCGGGCCCGCTGCGGCGAGAACAGAAAGTCACTCAGGTAGCTCATCACATGGGTGCGATGACCGCCCACCTCGACATAGTCCGAGCCCGGCGAGATGACCTCATGCAATGGCGCCTCCGGATCGAGCGCGGTACGGAACTGGTCGAAGTACGCCACCTGCTGTTTGGTGCCACGACGAACCGTCCCACTATCGGGTTCAATCTCGCCCAGAATCAGACGCAGCATGGTGGTCTTGCCAGCGCCATTGGGACCGATTAAGCCAACACGATCGCCCCGCATGATGCGGCCACTGAAGTCATCAATGATCTTACGATCGCCATAAGACTTGGAGACATTGATCAGATCTGCCACCAGCGCCCCCGAGGAATCCCCCGAATCAACGCGCATATTGACCTGACCCTGCTGATTACGCCGGGCCGCCCGCTGCGCCCGCAACTGATCCAGACGCTGCACCCGGAACTGTGCCCGTGTGCGGCGCGCTTCAACGCCTTTGCGAATCCAGACCTCTTCCTGCGCAAGTAGCTTGTCGGCACGCGCCTGTTCCAGCGCCTCCTCGTGCAAGCGTTGCGCCTTGCGCTCCTGATACTTGGTGTAGGAACCGGGGTAGTTACTCAGGTGGCCGCGATCCAGTTCGACAATACGCGTCGCCAGACGATCCAGAAAACGCCGGTCGTGAGTAATGAAGAGCAGCGCCACGTTGCGGGCCAGCAGTAGATTCTCTAGCCAGTCGATGGCGGCAATATCCAGGTGGTTGGTGGGCTCATCCAGCAAGAGCACATCCGGCTCCGACACCAGGCCACGCGCCAGGGCGACCCGCTTTTTCTGGCCACCAGAAAGCCCCTCGACCAGCGTATCGGGATCCAAATGAAACTCGGCAATCACCCGCTCGGCCAGCGCATTCTGCTGCCAGGCTTCGGCCGCCTCAAGCTCATGCTGCAGGCGGGCCAGTTCTTCCAGGGCGGTGGCGCGCTCCAACTCGGGAAGATCACCTAGGCGGTGCGAGAGGTCGTGGTAAGCCGCCAGCAGTCGAGACTGCTCACCAAGCCCGCCAATGACAGCATCAAAGACGGTGGCACCCGGTTCAAACTCGGGCTCCTGGGCTACGTAGGTGATCCGTAAGTCCGGCGCCTTCCAGATCTGTCCATCATCCAGCGGTCGCAGACCGGCCAGAACGGAGAGCAGTGACGACTTGCCCGTGCCATTGCGGCCGATCAGAGCGACCCGTTCACCCGCGTCGATCTGGAATTCAACATGATCCAGCAATGGCACATCGCCATAGGCCAGACAACCATTGCTGACAGAAAACAGAGGCATCGCTGGTCAATACCCGGTCAAACGGTGCAGGTCCTGGATCACCTCGGCACTGTGCTCGGATACCGACACATCGGTATACACCTTGGCAATACGGCCATCGGGATCAATAATGTAAGTATAGCGGCGCGGGAAGCCGGTAATCCCCAGATTCATCCAGGCGCCGTACTGACGGGCAAAGGCACCGCCGGTGTCCGACAGCAGAGGGAACGGCAGATGAAACTTCAAAGCAAACGCAGCATTAGCGGCTTGCGAATCGGCGCTCACCCCCACCAATACCACGCCCATGGATTGAAACTGCTGCCAGTCATCACGGAACTTACACGACTGGCGCGTACATCCCGGGGTATCGGCCTTGGGGTAAAAATAGAGCACTACCCAGCGCCCCCGGTAATCTGCCAGCTTATGATGAACCCCGCGCGTATCGCGCAGATCGAAAGCCGGTGCCGGCTGGCCGACCGCCGGTAGAGCGCCTTCAGTGGATGCGCTTCGCGAACGGCCGCGCCAGTACCAGATCAGCAGGCCAATCACAACAACAAAAAGTATGTATTTCATGGGGCACCATAACCGGCAAAAGAACCTGGCGTCCCCGAGTGGAATCGAACCACTAATCTTCCCTTAGGAGGCCATGCTTCATTATAATCCAGCGGCCACGTTAGATTTACCCCGTGTGTCCTCGTAGCTCAGCTGGATAGAGCACTTCCCTCCTAAGGAAGGGGTCGGACGTTCGAATCGTCTCGAGGACGCCAACCTCTTTCGGGACAAATTCGGGACAAACAAAATCTTCAGATGTTATGTCTGGCAGCTAACGACCCA
>CAZRYZ010000047.1:0-10652 GCA_964604465.1 uncultured Dechloromonas sp.
TCATGGAAAACGGCAGCGGGTAGGGGTACTCCAAGCCACGACCGTGATAAGCGTTGCCGTTGGTATCAGTGGTTAACAGGGTAGTACACGCTTGCGCGACACCGCTTGCGGTAACCAGGTAGCTCGAGGCAACGAGTGTTGCAATGAGAGATTTGAGTTTCTTTCCGTGCATGTGTTTCTCCTGGGTTCGTTGGCTTGCTTCAAGGTTGAATTCATCATGCAACCCTATAAATGCTATGTCTATTCCCTAAATGGGGAATACCATATGGCCCTCGGGTTGCTCTTCAACCCTAAGACAAACGACCTGTTCAAAGAACGGTCGTTCTACGTTGAAGCACGTTCAACTTTTATTACGAATGCAAATCTTAGGAGCAGATAAAGTGACTGTATAGCGTACTAAAGTACGTAATAAAACCCGTCAGGTTGTCTGTAATCCTCGCATCAAATTCCTCAAGTTTGATCAAAATATTTCTTGAGCAAAGTTGGTTTATCAGCTCAGTGGATTGCTGGTTTTGCGTGAATCATTTCTGGCCAGCTGGAGTATTAAATCGTGGTTCTGGTCACAAAACCGGGTGAGCTGAACCAAGGTATCGATCCCGAGTTTTTCTTTGAGATGGCCTCGATACATCTTCACCGTTCGGAGGGCGATCCCCAGAATTTCTGCAACTTCATGTTGTCTGTGCCCTTTACCCAACAGTAGAAGCACATCCGCTTCCCGCGGCGTAATCGGAAGATCAACCAGGTTAGCGGTTGTTGTCGATACTTGGACGTGGTTTAAAGAGGATTTAATTTTTCCGAATAAATCACGGAGTACTGCAGAAATCAGTGCTGCGGTAAATGGCTTTAATATGAAGTCGACTGCCCCACCTCGAAATGCATCGATGACATCCTTTTTTTCGGAGTTCCCGCTCATGAAAACGATAGGGAATTCAACATTGATCTGGCGGAGCGTTTTTTGCAGTTCTACACCGTTCATGTCGGGCATTTGAAAATCCAGCAGCATGGCAGTGGGAATGCCGTCTTCAAAGTCGAAGGACGCTATGGATTGCAAAAAATCATGGGCGGATTTGAAGTTGACAACGTCATATTCCTTGCTGAACCAAGCCGTGAGCGCCTTGCGAACGGCAACGTCATCCTCGACGATCAGAAGGCGCTTGTTGCTCACCGGTGGCCGCTTTCAATGGCTAGTCGAGGCAATTGCACCTCAATACAGGTGCCGGATTTCGTGCTGCTCTTCACGCTAATCATTCCTCGATGACGGTCGATGATCGTTTTGCACAACCATAACCCAACCCCTAGGCCATCCTTTTTGGTGGATTGATACAGTTCAAAAATCTTCGGTAGGTTCTCCTGAGTGATGCCGCTGCCGGTATCCTGGATTCTGATGATGCCCCAAGCGCTATCCTGGTCTATCGTGATGGAAATAACCTTGTCCGATGATGGATTAGCATCAATCACGTCAGCAGCGTTGTTCAATAGATTGATCATCACCTGCTGGATCTGGATTTTGTCACCATAAGCGATGGGCTCTGATTCGTACTGAGTCAACACATTGATCTTCTTGGCCTGGAGAGAGGGAAGGATGATTTCAATTACCTGGTCGATCGCTTTCCTCAGATTGACGGGCTTAAACTGGAAGCTCTGCGAATTGAACAGTTGTCTTAAATTACTGACCAAATGCGCCAGGTTTTCCGATTGCAGGCAAATCTCATCCAATGGCTTTGTCGACATACCACTGGATGCTAGTTCGGGTGTCAGGTCTCTTTTCAAGGACGCTGCCTGTAGAGAGATCGCTGTAAGCGGTTGGCTCAGTTGATGGGCAAGCGAGCTGGCTAAGGCGCTAATGCCGATCACGCGGTTTGAATTCATTAATCGCGCCAAGAGCAGATCCTTCTCTTTGATAGCGTTCGCTAAGCCTTCATTGAGAGCATTTGCTTGCAAGGCATCTGGGTTGACCCAAGTGATTCTGAGGGCAAAATACGAGATGTAGCGGAAAACGTTGCAGGCAATCAGAAAGGAGTACAGGCTGACGCTTGTTATCGTGTCCACGCGATAATGAATCACGGTGCCGGAAAAGTGTGTCACGAGGCGAATCGCATAAAACAAAACAACGCCAAGTTCGAATACCCCGATCCAGGCTAAAAAACGATTGCTGCGCAGGGTGGGATCAGGCATTCTGAAACACTGATAGGCGACCATGAGTGCTGCCAAAATGTAAATGACGTAGTATGCCGGCCTGTATAAACTAAATCCGTATTCGACGCGGGCAACTTCTAAGATGAAGCTGAAAACCGCGGTGGTTAGCACCGTGAATAACAGAGTCCTTATCCGAATTTTTCTGTAAAGCGAGAGGATGCTCAGAAGGACTGCGATCTCGGATGTAACACCAAAAAAATTGATCAGTCCGTTGCCGACGGGATTAATCGCTTTGGGGTTGAGACTGGCGTAACCAATAAACCCTGCAGTCAGCGTCATGAGCAATTCGGCAACCAAAAAATAGCCTGCCGACGGATCTAATTTATGCCTAAAGCCATAGAGCAGAATGACCGTCGCCAACAGCGTCATCAAGATGTAAAGATTGACGATGGCGATGAAGGCATTCATAGAGATCGGGTATGGGGTTGAAGAGAAGTCACCTCTTTAGGCCATTGCGCCTGCACCGGTACGGGTCTGTGCCGGTTAGGGCGTTATTCGCTGCCGGCGCCTGGTTGTGCGTTATCGCGCCTTATCAGTAGTCTTCTGGCTGATGGTTTTGTAGGGTTCGGGCGCATTAGCGGCATCGGCAACCAAGCGGTCTTCAAGCTCGGTCAGGATCTGGGTCAGTGCCTGTTGCTGACCATCAATCAGCGCCTGGGTGGATTTGTCGCGCAGCGCGACGCGGCGTGTGATGCGCGGTGACGAGAAGAGGTAGTTCTGTGCGGTGAAGCTGGAGCTGGCATAGAACTGAATGGTCACCACGGCCTCAGGCTGGTTCCGGTAATCGCCATAGAACTCGTCGATCACACCTTGTAATTGATACATGGGAAAGAAGACCGTGGATTCTTCCTGGACCTGGGTAAAGCCATTGGACTTGGCCAGCCAGTCGCGCGTGGCATTGGCGACCATGTCACGGGGGTAAATCAGATAGAGGTTGTAGAAGTCTTTCTCGTAGCGATTGTCCGAGAGACGGTAGACCATCGACTTGCCGTCAAACGGCGCATTTGCGGTAAAGCTGCCCATCTTGAGCGTCAGGTTGACCGGTGCTGCTCTTGGGGGCGCAGTCCGTTCAGGAACAATGAGCCAGCTGGTCTGATCCGGATTGGGCTTGTTGAGAGCACATCCGGTGAGGGTGGCCATTGCTAGTGCCAGAATGCCGGTCAGGGTACGGGAGAGATATTTCATCATCGATCCTCGATCAGGGTCGTTTCGGGTTCAATTCGGAGACTTAGGGAGAAACCTTCTTGGGTGGCTGCCCGAAGAGCATCCACGATGGGTACTGGTTGGCTTTTTGCGACAGGTCATTCATGTTGTCGGTAATCTGCCGCACATTGTCGGCCGAGACCTGGATGTCGCCCTGCATGGAGGTCAGGGTCTGACGCAGCACGATGATCGAGCCGGTTAGCTGTTCAATCATGAGCGCTAACTCTTGATTGTCGGTGGCTTTGTTAACCTTTGACAGTAACCGATTGAGTTCGGTGACTGAACTGTTCAGACCATTGTCCTGACCATCAGTACCGGCGACCATGCCATTCAGGTTGGTGAGCAGCAGATCGATCTTGGCCTGCGTTTCAGCCAGATTCATGTGGTTGAAATTCTTGAGCGCATTTTCCACGTTATCCAGAAGGATGTTGACCGGGCTGGGCTGCGAGGGGACTACCGGGTATTTTGGTTTCCAGCTGTACGGAAGTGTTGTCAGCTTGGCAGGATCACGGACGAAGTCGAGCTCGATGTAGTTGATGCCGGTAATGCCCTGGCCCCGGATCTGGGCGCGTAGCCCGTCTTGCACCAGTTTTTCGATGTATTCCTCAGAGTCTTGTTCGGTCGGCGGTGTGATCTGCATGCGGACAACCACGTATTGTTTACGTTCGGCGTAGGGAATCGACTCTTCATAAATAGAACCGCTGAGCGCAATCATCTGTACCTGGCCAATACGCACGCCTCGGAAACGAACTGGCGCGCCGACATCGAGACCCTGTACCGATTCACGGATGTAGGTTTCTATGGTCATGGTCTTGGAAAAGAGGTTGCGGGCACCGAAGACCAGAACCAGGGCAACGAGTGCGGCGGCGCCGAGTAATACGAAGATGCCGAGTCGGTAGTATTGGGCTGTTTGGCGATTGGACATAGGGATCTCGTCAAAAGGCAGGTCAGTGAGCGGTAGCGGCGCTGGCGTCGCGATTGAAGAATTGTCGCACCAAGGGGATATCGCTGTTGTCGCGCAGCCATTGCGGCTTGCCTTCGGCAATGATGCCCTTGGTGGTCTTGTCGAGCATGATCACCCGGTCGGCAATGGTGTAAATGCTAGGGAGCTCGTGGGTGACGACGACAAAGGTGATGCCGAGGTTGCGCGAAATCGACAGGATCGTCTGATCCAGTTCAGCCGAGGTGATCGGGTCGAGACCGGCCGAAGGTTCGTCGAGGAAGAGGATGTCGGGGTCGAGTGCCATGGCCCGGGCAATGGCTGCCCGCTTCTGCATGCCGCCGCTAATTTCGGAGGGCATAAAGGATTCGTAAGGCAGTAGACCGACGAGATCCAGCTTGCAGCGGGAAATCAACGACATTTCGTCGTTGGTTAGCGTGGTGTACTCCTCAAGAAAGAGCCGGACATTCTCGAGCAGGTTCATCGAGCCGAAGAGGGCGCCTTGCTGATACATCACGCCAAAGCGGGTCAGAATTTCCTGGCGCTCTGCCCCCTCGGCGGTCACGATGTTATCGCCCTCGATCAGTACTTCGCCGACCGGCGGTTCATACAGGCCGATCATGTTCTTGAGCAGGCTGGATTTACCGCAACCGGAGCCACCCAGAATAACAAAGACCTCGCCACGCTTCACCGAGAAATTAAGGTTCTGCAGGATGATGTTCTCACCATAGCCGACGGTGAGATCCTTGACGACAATGATCTCGTCGCTGGGGGAACCAGCATTTGGCGCGGGCTGGGGTAACACGTTGGGGTTCGTGGTGGCGTCGTTCATCTCAGAACCCGGTCTTGTAGGAGATGTAGGCAAACAGGCCGTCTACCATCACAATCAGGATGAGGCTGGTGACCACGGCACGGGTGGCCGAGAGGCCAACAGCGGCGGCACCAGTACCGGTTTGCATGCCACGTAGGCAACCCACGCCGGCCACGATAAGCCCGAAAAGGAGCGATTTGGTCAGCCCCGACATGATGTCGTTGACGTGAATGGTTTTAAGAACGGCCTCGTAAAAGGTAACGAAGGGCACCTGGTAGGCCAGCATGGTGAGGGATGCGGCGAAGATCCCGATCAGGTCCGAGAAGAGGGCGAGGATTGGCGCCACCAGCAACCCGGCCAGCAGCCGCGGTAGCACCAGAAAACGGATCGGGTTGATGCCGCCAGTCACCAGCGCATCGACTTCGTTATTGACGGTCATAGTACCGATTTCGGCAGCAAAGGCAGCCGAGGAACGACCGGCAAAGAGGATGGCGGTCATGAGCGGACCGAGCTCGCGAAAGATTGAAAGCGAGACCAGGTTGGCGACAAAGGTTTCCGCACCAAACTGCTTGAGACCAATGGCGGATTGAAAGGCCAGAATCACACCGATCAGAAAGGCGACTAGCGAAACGATCGGAAGTGCCGCTACCCCTGCCTCGACAGCGACGTTGATGAAGTCGTTCCAGCGGACCAGGCGCGGGTTGCGAAAGGCCCAGCCCAGGGCGCTGGCTAGCTGGCCGATAAAGACCACCTGGTTGCGGGCGTCATTGATAACTTCCTGGGTCCCGGCGCCCACCCGCACCAGCAAGCTCTGGCTGGCGTGGTGATTGGTGTCCGGTTTGGGGAAGAGGTTGTCGATGGGCTGGTATTGCGCCATCAGGGGGGCGTAGCGCGGATCAAGCTGATTGAGCTTTGTAGTACCCCCGGCCTGATCTTGCGCATGTTGCAGATCGATCAGGAAGGCAATGCCGGCACCATCGAGGTAGGAAACCTCGGCCAGTTCGATGTCGAGGGCAGTATTCTTACCGGCGCTGGCAAGCCACTGCTGCTGGTCGTTGCGGGTCTTGCTCCAGAGCGCACCCAGGGTATGGGCGTTGAAATGACCGCTCAGTACCAGCGTCGCCTGTGAACCCGAGGACTGCCACTGGGCGTGGGCAGTTTCATGGTTGTCGGGTTGGCTCGTGGCGTGGCTGGGTTCAGTCATGCATCTATTCTAAGTGTTTTTTATGACAATTCCGGTCGTTTATTCAGGAAAGGCCTGGGTGACATATAGGGCTTCCATGATCTGGCCCGGTTGATTCAGTGATCCGAACCAGCGCTCGAACAGGGCACCAATGACCGGTGTGCGGAAGGTGCGCGAGAGTGTGGCGTTGACCGCCCAGCGCAGATCCGGGTCATCACGATGCATCATGATCGCGTAGTACTCGGGAGCAAAATCCTGCGGCAGCATACGGAACCGGGTACCGAGTTTGGTGCGCACGAGCTGATCAAACATCAGTAGGCGGTCACCGGCAATGGCATCCACATCGCGCTTGGCCAGCAGGTTGGCAGCTGCCTCCATGGTCTTCACCTCGACCAGGCTGCCCTTCAGGTCGCCATTGGCGATGGCTTGTTTCAGGGTTTTGCTGGTGGTCGTGTTGCGCACCACGGCAATCTTCTTGCTGGCGAGCTCTTCCAGCTTCTGCATATCGGCATCCTGGCGCACGGCAAAGGTGGCGCCCTGCATGAAGGTCGTGAGACTGAAGGCGAATTCACGCTGACGATCGAGCGTGTTGGAGGTGGTGGCACATTCAAGATCGGCCTCGCCCGACTGGATCGCATCGAAACGGGAGCGCGAGTTGGTTTTGACCCAGCGGATGTCAAGGAGGCCCATGTTGAGCTGGGTCACCAGTTGCGAGGCGACAATTTTGCACAGATCCACCATGTAGCCGGTTGGTTGGCCATCGTCACCGAGCAAGGAGAAGGGCGCCTTGTCTGGATCATAGGCGATGGCCAGTGTCTGCGTTTCACGAATTCTTTTGATGACCGGACCATCGAGTGGTCGGTCGGCTGGGGCAGCGACCTGGGCCAGAGCGGCATCGGTCAGGATGAGGGCGCTGAGGATCAGGGCGGCAATTAAGCGGCCAAAGTGAATCAGGGGTTGGTTCATGGGTAGGGTCGGGCTCTGAAAGTTAAGAGATGGATAGTGATGCTGGGTGCCGCAGGTTCATCGGGGCAGGGTTGAAGATGCGCGGATCCATGGCCTTGAGTGTGGTGCTGATGGTGGGTTTGAAATCCATGTGGGCGAGGATGTCACGTTCTAGGTCAATACCCGGCGCAATTTCGGTCAGAACCATGCCTTCGGAGCCCAGTTCGAAGACGCAACGTTCGGTGATATAGATCACCGGTTGTCCTTTACGGGCGGCATAGGCACCACTGAAAGTAATCTGTTCGACTTCGGCCACAAACTTGCGGACGTGGCCTTCCTGCAGAATGCGCAGCTGACCGTGCTCGATAGAGAGCTTCAGGCCATCCGCCGTGAAGGTACCGACGAAGACCACCTTTTTGGAGGATTGGCTGATGTCGATAAAGCCGCCCGACCCCGCCAGTTTGGGGCCGAAGCGGGAGACATTGAGGTTGCCCTGACGGTCGGCCTGGGCGAGCCCCAGGAAGGCAATGTCGATGCCGCCGCCATCATAGAAATCGAACTGGTAGGGCTGATCAATAATGGCATCCTGATTGACGGCCGCACCAAAGTTAAGCCCACCCTGCGGGATGCCGCCGATCACACCGGGCTCAGCGGTGAGTGTCATGAAATCACTCAGCCCCTCTTCGGCCGCCACGGCTGCAAGGCCCTCCGGCATGCCGATGCCGAGATTGACGATAGAGTTGGGGCGTAGTTCAAAGGCAGCGCGTCGGGCAATAATCTTGCGTTCGTTCAGCGCCATCGGAGGCATGTCATCGAGCTGGATACGGCCCTCGCCGGCAAAGGCCGGGTTGTACTGCTCCATGAAAGTCTGCTGGTGATAAGCCGGGTCTTCGGCAACGACGATGTGGTCCACCAGGATGCCGGGAATGCGGACATCTTTGGGTTTCAGAGTGCCGTGCCCGGTAAGCCGTTCTACCTGAACGATGACTTTGCCCCCCGAATTGTGGGCTGCCATGGCAATGGCGAGTGATTCGAGGGTGAGCGCCTCGTGCTCCATGGTGATGTTGCCCAAGGTGTCGGCGGTCGTGCCGCGTAGAAAGGCCACATCAATGGGGAAGGTTTTGTATTGCAGGTACTCGCGACCGTGAACCTCCGTCAGCGCGACATAATCTTCGGTCGTGCGGGCGTTGATCTTGCCACCGCCCAGCCGCGGATCCACAAAGGTGTTGAGACCCACGTGGGTGGTCAGGCAGGGTTTGCCGGAGGCAATGTCACGAAATAGCTGGGTGATGACCCCCTGGGGCAGGTTGTAGGCCTCGATCTCGTTGCTGACGGCTAGAGCGCCCAGCTTGGGGATCAGCCCCCAGTGGCCGCCGACCACACGTTTGAGCAGCCCGGGCGCCGCCAGATGGTTGAGCCCCCGGTCCTTGCCATCCCCCTGGCCGGCACCAAAGACTAGGGTCAGATCACGCGGCAGCCCCGTTTGTTTGAAGTGCTCTTCCAGGGCGACCGCCAGGTTTTCCGGAAAACCGATACCCACAAAGCCGCAGGTGGCCAGTGTCTGACCGGACTCAACCAGCGCTGCGGCTTCAGCCGGGCTGATCCGTTTGCTATGGTTGTTGGTATTAACGGCAGTAGGGTTGGGTTGGGCACTCATGAATGGCGGATGCAGATACGGATAGGAGTTCGGAGTAGGTAGGCTAAACTGATAGTGCCCGGTTGCGGGGCTTGAAAAAATGCATTGTGCCTCCATATTGCCAAAAGATCATGGCAATCGGGTACCCGGTTGCCAACTATAAGAATACAAAGGACTTCTATGCGATTCGACAAACTCACTACCAAGTTCCAACAGGCTCTGGCCGATGCCCAGAGCATTGCACTCGCCAACGACTGTGGCTTTATCGAGCCGGCACACCTGCTGCTGGCCATGATTCAGGAGCCGGATGGCGGGATTCGTTCGCTGCTTGAGCGTGCAGGCGTTAACGTGACGGCATTGGCCCGTGAGACTGAGGCATTGGTCAAGCGCCTGCCGCAGGTGCAGGGTACCGGGGGCGAAATGCAGGCCTCGCGCGATCTGGGCAACCTGCTCAACCTCTGCGACAAGGAGGCCGCCAAGCGTGGCGACCAGTTCATCGCTTCGGAACTCTTTTTGCTCGCCCTGTGTGATGACAAGGGTGAAACTGGCCGTCTCTGCCGTGATAACGGCCTGAACCGCAAGTCGCTCGAGCTGGCTATCCAGACCGTCCGTGGTGGGCAGGGTGTGGATTCTTCCGATGCCGAAAGCCAGCGCGAAGCGCTGAAGAAATACTGCCTGGATCTGACCGAGCGTGCCCGTCAGGGGAAGCTCGACCCGGTGATTGGTCGCGATGACGAAATCCGCCGCTCTATCCAGATCCTGCAACGCCGCAGCAAGAATAACCCTGTGCTGATCGGCGAACCCGGCGTTGGTAAGACCGCCATTGTGGAAGGTCTGGCCCAGCGCATTATTGACGAAGAAGTGCCGGAGACGCTGAAGGGCAAGAAGGTGCTGTCACTCGATATGGCGGCATTGCTGGCCGGTGCCAAGTATCGTGGCGAATTCGAAGAGCGGTTGAAGGCCGTGCTCAAGGATATCGCCGCCGAAGAAGGCAAGATCATTCTTTTCATCGATGAAATCCATACCATGGTCGGTGCCGGTAAAGCCGAAGGCGCCATGGATGCCGGCAATATGCTGAAGCCGGCACTGGCTCGCGGTGAACTGCACTGTATCGGTGCCACGACGCTGGACGAATACCGCAAGTACGTTGAAAAAGATGCTGCCCTGGAACGCCGCTTCCAGAAGGTGATGGTCGAAGAACCCTCGGTCGAATCAACGATTGCCATTCTGCGTGGTTTGCAGGAGCGTTATGAGGTCCACCATGGTGTGGAGATTACCGACCCGGCCATTGTGGCTGCGGCCGAACTTTCGCACCGTTACATTACCGATCGATTCCTGCCGGATAAGGCGATTGACCTCATCGACGAAGCTGCCGCCAAGATCAAGATGGAAATCGATTCCAAGCCGGAGCAGATGGATAAGCTCGACCGTCGTCTGATCCAGCTCAAGATCGAGCGCGAAGCCGTCAAGAAGGAAAAGGACGAAGCCTCGCAGAAGCGTCTGGCGCTCATTGAAGAAGAGATCAATACGCTGGGTAAAGAGTATGCCGACCTAGATGAAATCTGGCGCGCGGAGAAATCGACGCTGCAGGGGTCGTCGCAGGTGCGTGAAGAAATTGAAAAGCTGCGTCTGCAAATGGCCGAGCTGCAGCGCAAGGGTCAGTTCGACAAATTGGCCGAGCTGCAGTACGGCAAGCTGCCGGAGCTGGAGGCCAAGCTGAAGGCGGCTGAAACCAAGG
>CAZRYZ010000048.1:0-10302 GCA_964604465.1 uncultured Dechloromonas sp.
TCTTGTCGTGCATGGCCACGAAGGAGGTGAAGGGGTCTCCATCCATCTGCTTCATGCCTAGGGAGATGCGCTCCTTGTCGATGTCGATAGCCAGAACGATAGCTTCGACTTCGTCGCCCTTCTTGAAGTTGCGGATCGCTTCTTCGCCAGCCACATTCCAGGACAGATCCGACAGGTGCACCAGACCATCGATGCCGCCTTCCAGGCCGATAAAGATGCCGAAGTCGGTGATCGACTTGATGGCGCCCTTGATCTTGTCACCCTTCTTGAAGTTCAGGCCGAAATCCTGCCACGGGTTCGACTGGCACTGCTTCATGCCCAGCGAAATACGGCGGCGGTCTTCGTCGATCTCGAGGATCATGACTTCGACTTCGTCACCCAGCTGAACGACCTTGGACGGGTGAATGTTCTTGTTGGTCCAGTCCATTTCAGACACGTGAACCAGACCTTCGATACCCTGTTCGATTTCAACGAAGGCGCCGTAATCGGTCAGGTTGGTGACCTTGCCGAACAGACGGGTCTGTGCCGGATAACGACGCGAGATGCCGACCCACGGATCGTCGCCCAGTTGCTTCAGGCCCAGCGAGACGCGGTTCTTTTCGGTATCGAACTTGAGGACCTTGGCAGTGACTTCGTCGCCCACAGCCAGCACTTCGGACGGGTGACGGACACGGCGCCAGGCCAGGTCGGTGATGTGCAGCAGACCATCGATGCCGCCGAGATCGACGAAGGCACCGTAGTCGGTGATGTTCTTGACGACGCCCTTGATGATGGCACCCTCTTGCAGGGTTTCCAGCAGCTTCTGGCGATCTTCGCCCATGTTCTCTTCGAGCACGGCACGACGCGACAGCACCACGTTGTTACGCTTGCGATCGAGCTTGATGACCTTGAATTCCATGGTCTTGCCTTCGAACGGCGTGGTGTCCTTGACCGGACGGGTATCGACCAGCGAACCCGGCAGGAAGGCGCGGACGCTGTTGACCATAACGGTCAGGCCGCCCTTGACCTTGCCAGTAATGGCGCCAGTGACCAGCGAACCGTCGTTCAGCGCGGCTTCCAGCGCATTCCAGGCGGCGATACGCTTAGCGCGGTCACGCGACAGACGGGTTTCACCGAAACCGTCTTCGAGCGATTCAATGGCGACCTGGACGAAATCGCCAACGGCAACTTCCAGTTCGCCCTGATCGTTCAGGAATTCGTGTACGGGGACATAGCTTTCGGACTTGAGTCCGGCGTTGACGACCACAAAGTTCTGGTCAACGCGCACCACCTCGGCGGTGATGACTTCACCTTGGCGCATATCCTGGCGGGCAAGGCTTTCTTCAAATAGGGCGGCAAAGCTTTCGAACGTTTCAGCTTGAGACATGAGAGAGAGGTTTCCTGAAAAGAACCGTGCCAGTTTTTGGCAGCAGTTCCACCGGTGGGTAGATTAAAAAAGACAAAAAGCTCATCTTGCTGACCGAGATCCCGGTCAGCCCGACCTGCCCATTGTCGTGGGGTTACGATGCCTTTTTGCCGGACCAGTCAAGCACTTGCGCCACCGCTTGTTCGATGGTGCGTGCCGACGTTTCCAGTAGCCGGGCATCGGGTTCCTGCCGGAGCGGTGCTACGGTTCGCGCCGCATCGCGAGCGTCCCGTTCTTCCAGATCCTGCAGAATGTCGGCCAGTTTAGCCGAAAAACCTTTGTCGATCAACTGCTTGTAACGCCGCTCGGCACGGATAGCCGCACTGGCGGTCAGAAAGACCTTGGTCGTGGCGTCCGGAAAGACAACCGAGCCCATATCGCGCCCATCAGCCACCAGCCCCGGCGCCTGACGGAAGGCCCGCTGGCGCAGGAGGAGCGCCTCACGCACCGCCGGAAGAGCGCCTACGGTGGAGGCGCCAATCCCCATTTCTTCGGTCCGGAACTGGTCATCGACGACTTCTTCGCCCAAAAAGGTCTGACCACCGGCAAAACGCACTGGCAGCTGCGCGGCAATGCGGGCCACCGCCGCCTCGTCCTTCCAGTCCACGCCCGCCTTCCGGGCGGCCAAGGCAGTCAGGCGATACAGCGCGCCCGAATCCAGGTAATGCCAGCCCAGAGCATCGGCAACGCGCTGAGATACCGTGCCCTTACCGGATGCAGACGGGCCGTCGATAGCGATCACAGGCACCGGGGTCGTCACGGCGGCAAATCGGTCGAAATAATCCGGGAAGGTTTTGGCGGTGCACCCCGGATCCAGAATGCGGAGCGGGGTCGCCAGACTCATGAGCGAAAAACACATGGCGATGCGGTGGTCGTCGTAAGTTTCAATCTCGGCGCAATGAAATGCGTTGGGGCTGGCTGGCGGGATCACAGTGAGCGTATCCGCCGTCGTTTCCACCGTGCCGCCGAGTTTGCGCAGCTCATTAGCCATCGCCTCAATACGGTCCGTTTCCTTCACCCGCCAACTGGCGATACCCGTCAGCTTGGTCGGACTCTTTGCAAAGGCGGCCACCGGGACCAGCGTCATCGCCGCATCGGGAATCGCCAGACAATCCTGCTCGATACCCTTGAGTACCCCATCTGCCGGCGCTGCGGCTTCGATCCAGTTAGGGCCCATAGTGATGCGGGCGCCCATAGCAGCCAGCGCATCAGCAAAGCGAATATCACCCTGGACGGAATCGGCCCCGACGCCCTCGACGCGGACTGGACCACCGGCCATGGCACCCAGTGCCAGAAAGTAAGAGGCCGAAGAGGCATCGCCTTCCACGTATACGACCCCAGGCGAGGTATAACGCGCCTCTGCCTGAACGGTAAATTTCTGCCAGCCATCACGCTGCACATCAACGCCAAAACGGCGCATACAGGCCAACGTGATCTCGATGTAGGGTTTGGAAATCAGCTCGCCCACTACCTCGACAGTGACCGTTCGACCCAGCAGGGGCAACGCCATCAGCAGGCCGGTCAGAAACTGGCTCGAGACATTGCCTTTAACCGGCACGGTGAGCGTGCTGTTCTGCGCTGCGGGCCGAATCTGCAAGGGCGGATAACCCGTGTTTTCTTCGTAGGTGATGTCTGACCCCAGGTGGCGCAAGGCATCGACCAGGTCGCCGATCGGACGCTCGTGCATGCGCGCCACACCTGATAACCGGTACGACCCGCCAGACAGCGCCAGTGCGGCAGTCAGCGGGCGAAAGGCCGTCCCGGCATTACCCAGAAACAGGTCAGCTGATTTGACCGGCAGCTTGCCGCCACAGCCGGCAACTTTGATGGCCCCCTCGCCAAGCGGCGTGACTTTAACGCCCAGGGTGGCCAGGGCTTCCAGCATGCGGTCCGTGTCGTCGGACTTCAGCAGATCACGGACTTCGGTCTCACCTTCGGCCAGGGCGGCCAGTAACAGGATCCGGTTGGACAAGCTCTTGGAGCCCGGCAGACGCACGGTACCCTGTGCCGACAGGATGGCCGGCAGATCAATAAAAGATAATTTACTCATGATTCAATCTGCAATCGGTGCAACACTTAATGCGACCAGTTCTGACGCTTGTCACGGGCGTTGGTATAAATTTCGGCCAGCGAATCGCCATCGCTATTAACGAGCGCCTGACGCAACCGCATCAGTGCGGCGTTGTAACGATCCAGTTCAGCCAATAACGCAGTGCGGTTCGCTAGCGAAATGTCGCGCCACATTTCCGGATGACTTCCGGCAATGCGGGTGAAATCACGGAAGCCCGCCGCCGCATAATCAAACAGCTGCTCGGCGTTGCCCCGCTTGGCAAATTCGTCGACGAGGGCGAAGGCCAGCAAGTGCGGCAGGTGGCTGACCGCCGCAAAAACCCGGTCGTGTGTTTCTGCATCCAGAATTCGCACATCGGCGCCACAGAGTTCCCAGGCCCGTTTAACCGTTTCAATATCAGCCACCGAGTTTTCCAGAAGTGGCGTTAGCACCACCTTGCGCCCCTGATACAGATCGGCGCGAGAGGCCTCGGCACCACTGGTCTCGGCACCGGCAATCGGATGCCCCGGCACAAACTGGCCGATCCGGTTGCCGAAGGCGAGGCGTGCGGCTTCGACCACGTCAGACTTGGTGCTGCCCGCATCGGTGACGATCGTGCGTTCCCCCAGATAGGGTGCAATACGCTCGAAAATCTCGGGCATCTGGCCGACCGGGGTGGCCACCAGAATCAGATCGGCCTCGCGGACATCGGCCCCGGGGTTAATACCGACCTCGTCAATGATGCCCAGGTCGTAAGCTACTTTGAGGCTCTTCGGGGTGCGTCCGAAGCCGATGATTTCAGTGGCAGCATGCGCCGCTTTAAGGCCACGGGCAAACGAAGCACCGATTAGCCCTACCCCGAAAATCAGAACCTTATTGAAATGCATGCTATCCGTTTCCGGTTCAGGCCTGCGCCGGTTTCAACGCATGTTTAAGCGCTTCGAGGAAGCGGGCATTCTCGCTCTCGGTACCAATGGTCACACGCAACCAGTCGTGCATCGCGTAACCGGCCAGTGGTCGAATGATCACACCTTGCTTAAGTAGCTTCTGGTTAACACCTGCCGCATCCGGCACATGGAAGGTCACAAAATTGGCGTGCGAAGGCAAATGCTTGAGGCCCAGCGCATCTAGCCCGGCCACAATCTGCTGCATGCCGTCGGCGTTAAGTTGATAGCTTTGTGCGAGAAACTCGGCATCTTCCAATGCAGCAATGGCGCCAGCCAATGCCAGGTTATTGCAGTTAAACGGCTGACGCACCCGATTCATCAGATCAGCCACCGCCGGGCTGCACAACGCGAAACCGATCCGCAAGCCGGCCATGCCATAAATCTTGGAGAAGGTACGTGTAATCACCAGATTGTCGAATTCCGACAGCCAGGCTGTGGTGTCGACACGCAGCGCCGGCGCCAAGTATTCGTTATAGGCTTCGTCGAGCACCACGACCACATTTTTCGGTAAGCTGGCGATGAACGCCTTGAGCTCGTCGTAGGGCAAAAAAGTGCCGGTCGGATTATTCGGATTAGCAATCCAGACAATACGTGTATCTGCACGCACTGCGGCGCGCATGGCGGTTAGGTCGTGGGCAAAGTCTTTGGCCGCCGCCGCGATGCACTCACCGCCCACGCCCATGGTGGCGAGCGGGTACACGGCAAAGGCATGCGCCGAAAACACCGCTGAACGTCCTGGTGCCAGAAAGACCTGGGCAATCAGTTCAAGCACATCGTTCGACCCATTGCCCAGAACAATCTGGTTGGCATCGACCCCGGCGTGCCTTGCCAGTGCAGCTTTCAACTCAAAATCATCCGGGTAGCGTGCCAGACCATCGATGGCCGCCTGCACCGCCACCCGCGCCTTCGGACTCATCCCCAGCGGGTTTTCGTTCGAGGCCAGCTTGATGATCGATTCAACCGGCAGCGCGAGCTCGCGCGCCACTTCGGTAATCGGCTTACCGGGCTGATACGGCGCGATCTGTTTGACATTACCCAGGGCGTGATCGAGCAGACTCATTGCATTCAATCTCAGGGGTTGCGGTCTTAATACACGGCCACCGGGTAGGAACCCAGGACCTTGAGGTAGGCGGCATCGGCCGCCAAGCGGTTGATGGCGCCTTTCACCGGTTCGGCATCCACATGGCCTTCGATGTCGACAAAGAACACGTACTCCCAGAGCGCATGACGCGCCGGGCGCGACTCTAGCCGGGTCATCGAAACGCCTGCCTCAGCCAATGGCGCCAGCAGCGCCTGCAGCGCACCCGTGCGATTGGGCGTCGAGAGAATCAGAGAGGTCTTGTCTTGCCCGGAAAGACCTGCGGCAAAACGACCCAGCACCAGGAAACGCGTGGTGTTATTCGGTTCATCCTCAATATTGCTGGCCAGGTGCGGCAGCTGATAACGCTCGGCAGCGGCTTCGCCAGCAATCGCGGCCCAAGTCGGGTTTTCCGCCGCCAGACGGGCTGCCTCGGCATTGCTGGCCACCGGAATGCGGGGCACGTCCGGGAGATGCCGATTCAACCATTCATGGCACTGGGCCAGCGACTGGGCATGCGAGACCACCTGTGTAATCTGTCCCAGATCTGTCGCATGACTGAGCAGATTCTGGTGAATGCGCACTACCACTTCACCGCAGATCTTGAGCGAGGTGCCGAGCAGCAGATCCAGCGTGCGGCCAATTGCGCCCTCGGTCGAATTCTCGACCGGCACGACTGCATAATCGGCATGGCCGGCTTCGACCTCGCGGAAGACTTCATCAATGGAGGCCTGAGGCAACAGGCGGGCGGCATGGCCAAACTGCTTGACGGCGGCCGACTCGGAGAAAGTCCCCAACGGACCAAGAAAAGCCACACCAATGGGTTGTTCCAATGCCAGACAGGCTGACATGACTTCACGGAACAGCCGCGTAATGGTTTCGTCGGCAAGTGGCCCCTGATTCAACTCCTGCAGCCGGCGCAGCACCTGTGCTTCTCGTTCGGGGCGATAGATGAAGCCATCGTCACCAAAGCGCGCCTTGATTTCACCGACTTCGCGGGCACAACGGGCACGCTGGTTCAATAAATCGAGCAGGCTGCTGTCGATCCCGTCAATGTTCTGGCGCACGACGGCCAGTGCGTCCTGAATCGTTTGCCCTGCTTTGTCTGCGCTCATCATCCGCTCCGGCGAATAACAACGGTTCAACCATGCTTGCGCATGAAGTCATTCATAAAGGTGACGAGCGCCTGAACGCCCGCCATGGGCATGGCGTTATAAATCGATGCGCGCATGCCGCCTACCAGTTTATGTCCTTTTAAGGCCAGCAGCCCGGCTTTTTCGGATTCTTCCAGGAAAAGCGGATCGAGCGCCTTGTCTTTGAGCGTGAACGGCACATTCATCCACGACCGGCAGTCATGCGCTACCGGGTTGGCGTAGAAGCCGCCACTGGCATCAATGGTTTCGTACAGGAGCTCGGCCTTGGCCTGATTCTTTTGGGCGATGACCGGCAGACCACCCTGCTTAAGTAACCATTCGAAGACCAGACCCGCCATGTAGATCGCAAACGTGGGCGGCGTGTTGAGCATCGAGGTGTTTTTTTCTTCCTCGGCATAATCGAGCAGGGCCGGTATGGCTTTTGATGCCTTTCCCAGCAGATCCTTACGCACAATGACGAGGGTGACACCTGCCGGACCGATGTTCTTCTGGGCACCGGCGTAGATCAGGCCGTAATCGCGTACATTCATCGGGCGCGAAAGAATGTTCGACGACATATCGGCCACCAGCGGCACACCGGGCCGGACAGCTGCGCCCAGTTGCTTCAGGTCGAAGACCTCAACGCCACCAATGGTTTCGTTGCTGCAGAAGTGCAGATAGCGCGCATCAGAGTTCAGCGTCATTGATGCCGGATCCACCAGACGGGTGAATGAGGCATCCGCACTAGTACCCGCTTCACGGATGGCGTTGCCATAGAGCCGTTGGCCCGCCTTGACGGCCTTCTCCGACCACGCACCCGTGGTGAGATAGTCGGCCGAACCGCCATCAAGCAGATTCATCGGAATCTGCGAGAACTGCATCGTGGCACCGCCCTGCAGGAACAGGATGGCATAGTCGTCAGGGATATCCATCAGCTGACGCAGATCAGCCACCACCTTTTCATAGATCCCGGTGTAGACCTTGCCGCGGTGGCTCATTTCCATCACGCCACAACCGGCACCATGCCATTCGGGCAACTCCTCACGGACCTGCTCGATGACTTCCAGCGGAATGGTGGCAGGGCCTGCCGAAAAGTTCCAGAGACGCATGAGTGTGAAACTCCGGTGATTATTCTTCGTCGTCGGTTTCGACGATCTTTTCCAGACCGGCCAGCTTTTCGCCGTCGTCTAGCGAGATCAGCGTCACACCCTGGGTGGCGCGACCCAGTTCGCGAATCTCGTTAACGCGCGTGCGGATCAGCACCCCGCCCGTGGTGATGAGCATGATCTCATCTTCGTCGCCCACCAATTTGGCAGCGACCACACGGCCGTTGCGAGCGCTTTCGGCAATCGCCTTCACGCCCTGCGTGCCACGACCCGAGTGGCGGAAATCAGCCAAGGCCGTGCGCTTGCCAAACCCGTTTTCGGTGGCAACCAGTACGGTCTGCGCATCATCCTGCGCGACGAGCAGCGACAGTACCTGCTGATCCTTCTGCAGTTTCATACCGCGCACACCACGTGCCGGTCGGCCCATCGGGCGGACATCTTCTTCATCAAACCAGACCGCCTTACCGGCATCGGACACCAGCATGATGTCGTTGCTGCCCGAGGTCAGCTGGGCGCCAATCAGGTAATCGTTGTCATCCAGTGCCACGGCGATGATGCCAGCCTTACGCGGGTTGGAGAAGTCCGACAGCGGGGTCTTCTTCACGGTGCCCAGCGATGTGGCCATAAAGACGTAGCGGTCTTCGGCAAATTCCTTCACCGGCAGAATGGCGTTGATCTTTTCGCCTTCGTCGAGCGGGAACATATTGACGATCGGTTTGCCACGCGAAATACGCGAACCCTGCGGAACCTCGTACACCTTCAGCCAGTAGCAGCGGCCACGGTTGCTGAAGCACAGAATGTAGTCGTGGGTGTTGGCCACGAACAGATGTTCGACAAAATCGTCATCCTTGATGGCGGCGGCCTGCTTGCCACGCCCGCCGCGACGTTGCGCACGGTAGTCGGTGAGTGGTTGGCTCTTGATGTAGCCAGTGTGCGACAGGGTCACGACCATGTCCTGCGGGGCTATCAGATCCTCGACACCCAGATCCTGAGTATGCGTGACGATTTCCGAACGGCGCTTGTCTTTGGTGGCAACGACGAACTGCTCGCGGACATCGTTCAGCTCTTGGCTAATGATCTCGGTGATCCGCGCCGGCTTGGCCAGAATGTCGAGCAGATCGGCAATCTTTTCCATGACCTCGCGGTATTCATTGACGATCTTGTCCTGCTCCAGACCCGTCAGGCGCTGCAGACGCAGCTCGAGAATCGCCTGTGCCTGAACATCCGACAGGCGGTAGCCCTTATCAGTCATGCCATATTCGGGGCCAATGCCTTCCGGGCGCGAGGCTTCGGCGGCGGCACGCTTGAGCATGTCCGCTACCAGCTTGCTTTCCCAGGTGCGCGACATCAGGCCGACCTTGGCATCGGCCGGGGTGGGCGCAGCCTTGATCAGGGCGATGATGTCGTCGACGTTCGACAAAGCCACGGCCAAGCCTTCGAGGATGTGGCCACGATCGCGCGCTTTGCGCAGTTCAAACACCGTGCGACGCGTCACCACTTCGCGGCGGTGCGCCAGGAAGCATTCGAGCATCTGCTTCAGGTTCAGCAGGCGCGGCTGGCCGTCGACCAGCGCCACCATGTTCATGCCGAAGGTGTCCTGCAGCTGCGTCATCTTGTACAGATTGTTCAAGATGATGTCGGGGATCTCGCCACGCTTGAGCTCAATCACGACCCGCATACCGGACTTATCCGACTCATCGCGGATTTCCGAAATGCCTTCAATCTTCTTTTCGTTGACCAGCTCGGCAATCTTCTCGAGCAGGGTGCGCTTATTCACCTGATACGGCAGCTCGTCGATGATGATCGACTGGCGGTTGCCGGATTTATCCAGATCTTCGAAATGGGTCTTGGCACGCATCACCACACGACCGCGGCCGGTACGGTAACCGTCGCGCACACCGGAAACGCCATAGATAATGCCGGCGGTCGGGAAATCCGGTGCCGGCACGATGTCAATCAGCTGATCAATGGTCAGATCCGGGTTGTCGAGCAGGGCCAAACAGGCTGCCACGACTTCCGAGAGGTTATGCGGCGGAATATTGGTCGCCATGCCCACGGCGATCCCCGACGAACCGTTAATGAGCAGGTTCGGGATACGCGCCGGCAGAATCAGTGGTTCTTCTTCCGAACCGTCGTAGTTCGGCCCGAAATCAACCGTTTCCTTGTCAATGTCAGCCAGCAGTTCATGACCGATGCGCGCCATACGGACTTCGGTATAACGCATCGCCGCCGCGTTATCACCGTCGACCGAACCGAAGTTGCCCTGGCCATCGACCAGCATGTAACGCAGCGAGAAATCCTGCGCCATCCGGACAATGGTGTCGTAAACGGCCATATCCCCGTGCGGGTGATATTTACCGATGACGTCACCGACCACACGGGCCGACTTCTTATAGGCCTTGTTCCAGTCGTTATTCAGCTCGTGCATCGCAAACAACACGCGACGGTGCACTGGCTTCAGGCCGTCGCGCACATCCGGGAGCGCACGTCCAACGATCACGCTCATGGCGTAATCCAGATAGGAACGGCGCATCTCGTCTTCGAGGCTGATCGGGAGTGTTTCTTTGGCGAAATTGTCCATAA
>CAZRYZ010000049.1:0-10051 GCA_964604465.1 uncultured Dechloromonas sp.
CGCCAGGATGAAAAACGTGGGCGCGTCTTCTCGCGTCTGGCTAAAGAAATCACCGTAGCCGCCAAGATGGGCGGCGGAGATATTAACTTTAACCCACGCTTGCGCATGGCAATTGACCGCGCTAAAGGCGTCAATATGCCGGCAGACAACATCGACCGCGCAGTTAAAAAGGGTACGGGCGAGCTGGAAGGCGTGGATTACGTTGAGCTCCGCTACGAGGGCTACGGTCTTGGCGGCGCTGCCGTGATCGTCGATTGCCTGACGGATAACAAGACCCGCACCGTGGCCGATGTGCGCCATGCCTTCTCGAAGCATGGTGGCAACCTGGGTACCGACGGTTGCGTGGCTTTCCAGTTTCAGCATTGCGGGCAGTTCCTGTTTGCCCCGGGCACTGATGAGGCTAAGCTGATGGATACCGCCATCGAAGCCGGTGCCGAAGATGTGCAAACGCATGAGGATGGTGCGCTGGAAGTGCTCTGCGCGCCAAATGACTTTGGTGCCGTCCAGGAAGCACTGACCGCCGCCGGATTTAAGCCAGAAATGGCCGAGGTCACCATGCGCCCACTCAATGAAAGCGAGCTCACCGGCGATGACGCGCTAAAGATGCAAAAGCTGATCGACGCGATCGAAGCGCTGGACGATGTCCAGGCGGTTTATACCAGCGCCGTCTTCGACGAGGCCTGATACCTTGCCGCCGGTCACGCGCACGACACCCGCTGCCGTTACCAGAATCCTGGGCATTGACCCGGGGCTTCGCATGACCGGTTTTGGGGTCATTGATGTGCAGGGACAGAAACTGCGTTACGTGGCCAGCGGCTGCATCAAATCGAATGGTGAGCAGCAACTGCCGGAGCGGCTGCATACGCTATTTGAGGGCGTGAGCGAGATCATCGATACCTACCGGCCGGATGTGGCGGCTGTGGAGCAGGTTTTTTCCAACGTGAACCCGCAATCAACACTACTTCTGGGTCAGGCGCGCGGGGCGGCTATCACCGCCTTGGTCGCCAAAGCCCTGGCCGTGAGCGAATACACGGCGTTACAGGTGAAGCAATCGGTCGTCGGGCACGGCAAGGCCGCCAAGCAACAGGTGGCCCATATGGTGATGCGCCTGCTCACCCTACCCGGCGAGCCCGGCAGCGATGCGGCCGATGCGCTGGCCTGTGCGATCTGTCATGCGCATGCCACCCAGGGGATGGGCCAACTGGCCGCGCCGGGTCGCCGGCAACGCGGTGGCCGACTCCTTGCTCTGGCCGATAGCGAAAGCGTTGGCCACGCTAAAGTACGCGCCACCCCACGGAGAGCTGCTGCATGATCGGACGCCTGCAAGGCCGCTTATTGGCCAAACACCCGCCGTCGATTCTGCTCGACGTCAATGGCGTCGGCTACGAAGTCGATGTCTCCATGAATACCTTCTGCGAGCTACCGGCGCTAGATGCGCCGGTAACCTTACACATCCACATGGCCGTCCGTGAGGATGGCCATTTTCTGTATGGCTTTCTGACCGAGAGTGAACGCGTTGCCTTCCGCCAGCTGATCAAGATCTCCGGTGTCGGCGCCCGCATGGCGCTCGCCGTTCTTTCGGGGTTGAACGTTGACGAGCTGGCCGCGGCCATTGCCCGCCAGGATGTGGCCTGCTTTACGCGCATCCCCGGTATCGGCAAAAAGACGGCAGAACGGTTACTGCTTGAACTCAAGGGCAAGCTGGATCTGGTGGTCGGTGGCAGCGCCGTTGGCACCCCTGGCCAGATCGCAGCGGCCGACCCGCTGCAGGACACGGTCGATGCCCTGGTCGCCCTCGGCTACAATGCCAAAGAGGCACAGGGTGCCATCAAGGCGCTACCGGCAGGCCTGGGCACTGCCGAAGCCATCCGCCTTGCCTTAAAACAGTTGTCCGGTCTGAAATAGCCCGATCTATCAAGGAATAAGCGCATGTACGCTCCCGGACTGCAACTTGCCCGCATCACGATTGTGACCCTGCTCATCATCGGTGTGCTCTGGGTGTTGCGCCCCTTCCTCTCACCGCTGCTCACCGCGCTGATCATCGTGATCGCCACCTGGAAGCCCTACCACTGGCTGGAGGGTCGGCTCGGCGGCCGCAAGACCATTGCTGCAGGTCTGATGACGGTGCTGCTCACCATTCTCATTCTGATCCCCATGTTCTTTCTAGGCGGCCAGGTGACCAAGGTCGCCGCCCTGCTCGTGGAAGCCATCGGCCAGAAGCTGGGCGCGGGCATCCCGCAACCACCGGAATGGCTGATCACCCTGCCGATGGTGGGCGAACATATTCAGGAGACCTGGCGCCATCTCTTTAATGACACGGGCGCCCTGAACGAAATTCTGCAGCGCATGTACGAACCAGCGCGCCGCATCATTACTGGCATTGCCTCGGGTGTGGCCAATGGCGTCCTGCAGATTGTGCTGGCCATCTTCATTGCCTTCTTCGCCTACCGGGACGGCGAACAGTGGGCGCACTGGTTGCGCAGCGCCGCCCGCCGGATTAGCGGTGATATCGGCACCCACATGGTCGACGTGGCGGGCAAAACGATTCTGGGTGTGATGGTCGGCGTGCTCGGCACCGCGGCAGCACAGGGGTTGGTGGCTTACATCGGTTACAAGATCGCCAGCGTACCCAATGCCGGCCTGCTCGCCGCCGCCACCTTCATGACTTCGATGCTGCCGGCCGGCCCGGTGCTGATCTGGTTGGGCGCCTCATACTGGCTTTACGATCAGGGGCTCACCGGCTGGGCGATTTTCATGGCAGCCTGGGGCACCTTCGGCATCAGCAGTGTGGATAATGTCGTCCGCCCGATCCTGATTGCCCATACCGCCAGCCTGCCCTTCCTGCTGATCGCACTCGGCACTTTTGGCGGCATCCTGGCATTCGGCTTTGTCGGGCTGTTCATTGGCCCGACGCTGCTGGCACTGGCCGTGGCGATTGCCCATCAGTGGCTCAGCCATCGCAGCACCGTGACCCATTCGGAGCGCCTGTGATCGAGACTGAAGACTTCTCTGCCGGCGCTGATCGTCTGATCGATGCCGGACCAGCCTCGCGCCAGGAAGAAGCCTTAGAGCGCGCCCTTCGCCCAAAGCGCTTGGCCGAATACACGGGTCAGCATAAGGTGCGCGATCAACTGGGGCTCTTTATCGAAGCTGCCAGAAAGCGCGGTGATGCGCTGGATCATGTACTGCTCTTCGGTCCACCGGGTCTGGGTAAAACCACGCTGGCTCACATCATCGCGCACGAACTGGGTGTCAATCTGCGCCAGACCAGTGGCCCGGTTCTTGAGCGCCCGGGTGATTTGGCCGCGCTGTTGACCAACCTCGAACCGCACGACGTGCTGTTCATTGATGAGATTCATCGCCTGTCGCCAGTGGTTGAGGAAATTCTCTACCCGGCGCTCGAGGATTACCAGATCGATATCATGATCGGCGAAGGCCCAGCTGCCCGCTCGGTCAAACTCGATCTTCCCCCGTTTACGCTGGTCGGCGCCACCACGCGCGCCGGTATGCTAACCAACCCGCTGCGCGACCGTTTTGGCATCGTCTCCCGCCTGGAGTTTTACGCACCGGAAGATCTGCAGCAGATCGTGCTGCGCTCGGCCCGCCTGCTGGAAATGGACCTGGCCGATGACGGTGCTCTGGAAGTGGCGCGCCGCTCACGCGGAACCCCACGCATTGCCAATCGCCTGCTCCGCCGGCTGCGCGACTACGCCGATATCCGCGCTGCTGATCATCAGGGCGGCATTGATGCCCGCATTGCCGATGCCGCGCTGTCGATGCTGGATGTCGACACCGTGGGCCTGGATCTGATGGACCGCAAGCTGTTACTGGCCGTGATCGAAAAATTCGGGGGTGGCCCTGTGGGCGTCGACAACCTGGCTGCTGCCATTGGCGAAGCCCGCGACACCATTGAAGATGTGCTGGAGCCCTTCCTGATCCAGCAGGGGTATCTGCAACGTACTCCGCGGGGTCGGGTTGCGACCAGCCGAGTTTATCTGCACCTTGGGCTACCGGCACCCGCCGACAACAACAATATGCCGCTCTGGCAAAGCGAAGAGCGCTAGGGCGTTCGGCATGACCACCTTTACTCATCCTGTCCGTATCTATTACGAAGACACCGATGCCGGTGGCGTGGTCTATTACGCCAATTACCTGAAGTTCTTCGAGCGCTGCCGGACAGAATGGCTGCGTTCCCTGGGGCACCATCAGGTGGACCTGCTGGCCCAGCACGGCATTGCTTTCGTCGTGAAATCCGTGGCCGCCGACTACAAGCGCCCCGGCCGACTCGATGACGCCCTGGAAGCCGGTTTGCGCCTGACCCACCTGGGCAGGGCCCAATTGCAATTCGAACAGTGGGTTGAGCGCCTCAACCCCGATGGCACGCGCGACACTCTGGTCTCGGGGCAGGTCAAGCTGGCCTGTGTCAACCTGAAGACCCTCCGACCCGTTTCTATACCCGACTGGCTGCACCACCAACTTCAACCTGGCGACGCATTATGAATCCAACTCAAGACATGTCCATCCTGCACCTGGTGTTTAACGCCGGGCCTGTGGTTCAGGGCATCATGCTCCTACTGCTCATCGTTTCTTTCATGTCCTGGTACTACATCTTCCTGAAGTGGATGACGATCCGTGCCGAGAAGCAGAAGTCCAGCGAATTCGAAGCCTCTTTCTGGTCGGGCAGCAGCCTGAACGATCTGTACCAGGCCGCCCTGAACGACCGGCACAATGCCGGTGCACTTGAGCGGATCTTCGAATCCGGTCTGCGCGAGTTCAATAAGCTGCGTGACCAGCACCTGCTCGAATCCAAGGATATTCTGGATGGCTCGCGTCGTGCCATGCGCGCCACCTACCAGCGCGAGCTTGATCGGATTGAGTCGCACCTGGCTTTTCTGGCGTCGACCGGCTCGGTCTCACCGTATGTGGGTCTTTTCGGTACCGTCTGGGGCATCATGCACGCCTTCCGCGGGCTGGCCAATGTGGGCCAGGCCACGCTGTCTTCGGTCGCACCTGGCATTGCCGAAGCGCTGGTAGCAACGGCCATCGGTCTGTTCGCCGCAATCCCGGCCGTTGTTGCTTACAACCGTTTCTCGTACGACATCGACCGCCTGGCCTCGCGCTTTGAATCCTTTATGGAAGAGTTCTCGAACATCCTCCAGCGTCAGATGAAGTAAGGGCCTGCGCAATGCGTAACCGCCGTAAACTCAAGAACGAAATCAACGTCGTCCCGTACATCGACGTGATGCTGGTGCTGCTGGTGATCTTCATGGTCACGGCACCGATGATGCCTACCGGCAATATCGACCTGCCCACCGTCGGAGAGGCGGCCACGCCGCCGGCCGCACCCATCGAGGTGACGGTTCGCGAGGATCGCTCGCTGGCTATCGTCGATCGGGGCAGCAACGGTAAAGAACAGCCCGTCTCACTCGACCAGCTGACCGATCAGCTGCTCGCCATGCAGAAGGGCAATCCGGAAACGCCGGTGCTGATTGCCGGTGCCAAGAACGTCCCGTACGAAGCCGTGCTCCAGGTGATGGATCAGCTACAACGCGCCCAGATCAAACGGGTCGGCCTGCTCGTGGCGCCCACGGGCAAGTAACCGGAGCGGACGTTGTTCTCCGAGTTTCTGAATCACCTCAAGGACTTCTGGTCTGGTCGGCGCTTAGCGGCCGATGGGATGACTCTCGACCGCGATGCCGAAGACAAGGTCCGCGAACGACGTGCGCTGATCTACACGGTGATCATGCACCTGATTCTGGTGCTGTTTATCGTGATCAGCATCCAGTGGAAGAGCCACGAGCCTTCTGCCATGCAGGCCGAGATCTGGACACCGCAACAGCTGGCGGCCGCGACCGCCGCGGCACAGCGTGAGGCGCAAACCTATGGCGACCCCACGCCCGACCCGACGCCACCCAAGCCGGAGCCAAAACCGGAGCCGCCACCACCGCCCAAGCCTGAGCCCAAACCACAACCTAAACCCCAGCCTAAACCGGAACCGGTGAAGACCCCGGTGAACCCGAAGGCCGACATTGCCATCAAGCAGGACAAGAAAACCGAAAAAGAAAAGCCGCAACCCAAGACGCCTGAAAAGAAAGACGATAAGAAAAAGCCCGAGCCCAAACAGAAGCCGCAGGATGATTTCCTGGAAGAACTGAAGCGCGAAGAACAGAAAATCGCCGCCCAGAAGCAAAAAGCTGCTGCCGCGGAGGCCCGCGCCCAGCGCGAGGCTGCGCTGCGTGCCCAGGCAGGCGCCGAGGCTAAGGCCACCGGTGCCGAGCGTGCCCGAGGCGACGACCGGAGTTATCTGGCCAAACTCAAGACCAAGATTCGCGGCAATGTGATTCTGCCGCCCAACGTCATCGGCAACCCGGCAGCTGTGTTCCGGGTGACGCAGCTGCCTTCGGGCGAGGTAATTGACGTGCGCCTGATCAAATCCAGCGGCAATCCGCAACTGGATGCCGCTGTTGAGCGCGCCATCCGCAAATCATCGCCGCTGCCGACACCGGAAGGCCGCTCGCCGGATCGGATTATCGATATCACCTACCTGCCTTTCGAGCGCCCCCCGCAGTAGGTTCAGATTCTCTTAATTCGTATCTTTTATAATTGACCCCATGAATTTCATCAAAACGCTGCGCCGTACCCTGCTGGCGCTCACCTCACTGGCTGCCCTGATCAGCGCGCCGGCCTTTGCCCAACTGAATATTGAAGTCGTGGGCGCCGGTATGCAGCGCATTACCGTGGCCGTCCCTAACTTTGCCGGCGACGAAACGCTCGGCAAGGAAATTGCCACAACCGTGCGCAATGACCTCAATGGCAGCGGTCTGTTCCGGGTAATCAATACCGAATCGCTGGTCGCGGAAGAAAACAGTGCAGTCGATTTCAACGACTGGCGCACCCGTGGTGCCGATGCGCTGGCCACCGCCACCGCGACCCGCCCGAGCGGCCAGATTGAAGTTCGTGTGCGCGTAGCCGATATCATTAAGCGCGGCACCCTGGGCAGCACCGTCGTCACGGCCTCCGGCAATAACGCCCGCCTGGCCGGCCACAAGGTGGCAGACTTCATTTACGAAAAACTCACCGGGCAGCCCGGCTATTTCTCATCGCGCATTGCCTATGTGCTGAAACAGGGCGCCGGCCAGGGTGCCCATTATCAGCTGGTCGTGGCCGATGCCGATGGCCAGAACCCGGTTGCGGTCTTCAAGTATAACCAGCCGATCATCTCGCCGGCCTGGTCGCCCGATGGCAGCAAGATTGCCTACGTGTCGTTTGAAAAGAACAAGCCCGTCATCTTCGAGCAAACGCTCAAAACCGGGGCGCGCCGTGCTGTGGCCAGTTTCCGTGGTTCCAACTCGGCACCGGCCTGGTCGCCGGACGGCAAGCGCCTTGTCGTGGCGCTTTCGCGCGAAGGGGGTACCCAGCTCTACAGCATCAACCTGGGCTCTCTGCAGTCGAGCCGCCTGACCAACACCTCGGGGATCGATACCGAACCCGCCTTCTCGCCCGATGGCCAGTGGCTGTATTTCACCTCGGATCGGGGCGGCAGCCCACAGATCTACCGTATGCCGGCCAATGGCGGCAGCGCCCAGCGCGTGACCTTTGACGGCAATTACAACGTGACAGCACGCCCCTCGCCGGACGGCCGGACGCTGGCCTTTATTACCCGCCGCGACGGCGGCTTCCGCGTTGCCACGCTGGATTTGGCCACCCGTCAGGTAACGGTGCTCACCGATTCCCAGCGTGATGAATCACCCACCTTTGCCCCGAACGGCCAGATGATCCTCTACGCCACCATTCTGGGTGGCCGTGGCGTGCTGGCAGCCGTGTCGGCCGACGGTCAGATTCGGCAGAGGCTATCCGCCGTTAACGGGGATGCCCGTGAACCGGCCTGGGGCCCGAACCGTTAATTTCGTGCGTTTCAATCCATTCGGCATAGAAAATGCTTCTATCTCAATGCCTTGATCGCTTACAATCCTGAAAACTCTGGAGTCCCCCATGAACACCATTTCGCGTAAGACTTTCCTCCGCACCCTGCTGCCGGCTCTGGCCGTGTCGCTGCTGGCGGCCTGTAGCTCGACCCCGGACAACAGCTCCGACCTCGCCAGCGTGGATGCTACCGGCACTTCGGGCATCCCGAAGCTTTCGGCCGCTGCACTGGCCAAGCTGCGTGACCCGAACAGCCCGCTCTCCAAGCGCAGCGTGTTCTTTGACTATGACCAGTACGACGTCAAGGGCGAGTACAAGAACCAGCTGCAAGCGCATGCCAAGTTCATCGCTTCGGAACCCAACGCCCGTGTGCTGATTCAGGGCAACACCGATGATCGCGGCAGCCGCGAGTACAACCTCGCACTGGGCCAGCGTCGTGCCGATGCCGTCAAGAAGCAACTCGTGCTGATGGGCGCCCCGGAATCGCAGATCGAATCCGTGAGCCTAGGTAAAGAAAAGCCGAAGGCCCTGGGGGATAACGAAGCGGCCTGGGCAGAAAACCGCCGCGCCGATATGCTCTACAACGGCGAGTACTAATGCGCATTCGTTTGACACCGGCGGCGCTGCTGGCCGCCGGCCTGCTTTCTACCGCTTCGCTCCCGGCGCACGCCGGGCTGTTTGACGACGACATTGCCCGCAAGCAGATTTCGGATCTGCAAAAGTCGACCAGCCAGACACTGATCGAGCAGAACCGCCTCGCGGAGCAGATGTCTCGTGAAGTCGCCGAGTTGCGCGGCCAGATCGAGGTGCTGACTAACAGCGTCAATGAGCTGGAGAAGCGCCAAAAGGATCTGTATCTCGATCTGGATACCCGCTTGCAGGCTCTAGAAAGCGCGAAGGGCAAAAAACCTGTCGCAGCAGCGCCCGTCGAAAGCAAAAAGGCACCGACAGAGTCAGCAGCGGACACCAAGGCAGAGAGCAAGCCCGCGGATGACCCCTCCAGTATTCTGAAAGCCTATGAAGAAGCCCTCGGACTCTTCAAGGCCGGCAAATACAAACCCGCGGCCGCCGCTTTCGACAAGTTCGTCAAGAATTACCCGGAAAGTGATCAGGCTCCTGCAGCCCAATTCTGGCTCGGCAACAGCTACTTCGCGCTGGGTGATTGCAAGCAGGTGATCAGCTCGCAACAGAAGCTGCTGGCCAAGTGGCCCAAAAATAGCCGAGCGCCGGATGCCATGGCCAACATTGCCAACTGCCAGGCAGAACTCGGCCAGAAGGCCGAATCACAAAAAACGCTGAAGGCGCTGGTGAGCGCGTACCCGGAATCCAAAGCTGCCGGGGCCGCCAAGCAGCAGCTTAAAAAGTAAGGCACCATGGTCGGCGCGCCGGGTGCGGATCGTGAAACCACGGTTCGCCTGACCGAAATCTTCTTTTCCTTGCAGGGCGAGGCGGCACGCTCTGGCCGCCCGACCGTCTTCATTCGCCTGACCGGCTGCCCCCTGCGCTGCAGCTGGTGCGACACGGCCTATGCCTTTTCCGGCGGGGCACCGACACCGGTTCAGGATATTCTCAACCAGGTAGCGCAATACCCGACCCGTTACGTTTGCGTCACCGGGGGTGAACCGCTGGCCCAGAAAAGCTGCCTGCCCTTGCTGAGCGCCCTGTGCGATGCCGGCTACGACGTCTGCCTGGAGACCTCGGGTGCGTTGGACATCACCGCCGTCGACCCCCGTGTGGCACGCATCATGGATCTGAAGGCGCCAGACTCCGGCGAATCCGACAAAAATCTAGTCAGCAATATCGACGCACTTCGTCCTACAGACGAGATCAAAATGGTCATCGCCAGCCGGGCCGACTTTGATTGGGCCTGCGCCATGATCCACACTCACAAGCTGGCCGAGCGCTGTGATGTCGTGCTCTCGCCGGTCGCAGGCGAACTGAACCCCACCGATCTGGCCGAATGGATTCTGGCGGCGGGGCTCCCCGTGCGCTTTCAGCTGCAGCTCCACAAACTACTCTGGGAAGATGCCCGTGGCAAATAGCGCCCGCACCAACCGGCCGGCGGTTGTCCTGCTCTCAGGCGGCCTGGATTCGGCCACCGTGCTGGCCATTGCCCGCAGCCAGGGTT
>CAZRYZ010000050.1:0-10015 GCA_964604465.1 uncultured Dechloromonas sp.
AGGACACCGCCCTTTCACGGCGATAACCGGGGTTCGAATCCCCGTGGGGACGCCATCTCGCAAGAGATACGCGGAAGTAGCTCAGTTGGTTAGAGTATCGGCCTGTCACGCCGAGGGTCGCGGGTTCGAGCCCCGTCTTCCGCGCCAGACACCTGAAACGCCAGATCCCCGGATCTGGCGTTTTTCTTTTGTGGTCTGGTTACAACGACTGGTTATGTGCATGTGCACAAATTTTGTTGCGCCGCATCAAAACAGCGCGTATGATGAAACCTGAATTTCATAAAATGCTTTCATCCACAGGAGTAGACCATGACCAAGACGCTGAACACCGAAGACCTGATCGCCGCCAACACTGCAGCTATCGCCAACATGCAATCTGTTGCCAACACGGCCCTGGCCGCTGTTGAAAGCCTGGCTGCCCTGAACCTGGGTTTTGCCCGTGAGTCGCTGAACAACGGTAGCAAGCAAGTTCACGCCGCCCTGAGCGCCAAGACCCCGCAAGAAGTTGCTGCACTGCAAGCTCAAGCTGCCAAGCCGGCCGCTGAAAACATGATGACCTACACCCGTACCGTGTACGAAATCACCACCGGCGCCGCCAAGGAAATCGGTGATCTGATGAAGGGTCAATTCGAACAACTGAACAAGGCTGCTCAGCAAGCCGCTGAAAACGCTGCCAAGGCCTCGCCGTTCGGCGCTGACGTGGCTCTGGCTGCTGTGAAGCAGGCTGTTGCTGCCGGTAACGCTGCTTACGAAAAGTTTGCCCAGGCAACCCAGCAAGCCGCTGAGCTGACCGAAAGCAACATCGCCAAGGCAACCGCTGCTGCTACGCGCGCTGCCAAGAAGGCCTAAGTCAGCCTCTAAGCGATACGCTCTTCCAGAAGGGGCTCCTCCGGGAGCCGGAAGAAGAAGCCCGTAGTGAACGCTACGGGCTTTTTTACGCCCGATCGAGCAGTGGAGAAACCCGGCTCTTCCGTGCTATCATTATGATTCTGTTAAACAATTTGGCATTGTTGCCGCGATCCGTTAAATTTCGGGTCGGCGCTGGCGAATGGCCGCTCTCTGACGCTTGAACCTGTTCCGCGCCCTCCGCTCCCTCTTCGCCGTTGCCTTCATTGCCACGACTCCACTCGCGACGGGTGTCTATGCGGCCACCGATCAGTCGACCGGCGTTGCTGCCCCGGAGAAATCGCCCATCAGCTGGGCCCGCGCAGTGAATACCCGCCCGGGCCGTGATGCACCAGATCTGATGGAACGGCTGCGCGACGGATTCGCCATGCCGGATCTGGATAACGAGCTGGTCCGCAAATACCAGAGCTATTACCTGAAGAACCCGGGTGCCATGCGCCGGCTTCTTGAGAATGGTCGCCGTTATGCCTATTACGTGCTCGAAGAACTGGAACGCCGGGGCATGCCCAGTGAGCTGGCCCTGCTGCCCATGGTGGAAAGCAGTTACAACCCCAAGGCACTCTCGCCGGCCCGTGCGGCCGGGCTCTGGCAGTTCATTCCGTCTACGGGTCGCAACTACGGGCTGAGCCAGTCCTGGTGGGAAGACAACCGCCGTGATGTGGTGTCATCGACCGGGGCCGCGCTGGATTATCTTTCGTATCTCTACAGCCTGATGGGCGACTGGCACCTGGCCTTGGCCTCATACAATTGGGGCGAAGGTGCGGTCGGTCGTGCCGTGGCCAAAAATCAGGCGCAGGGATTGCCAACCGGGTATGACGATATCCGCATGCCCGCCGAGACCAAGAACTACGTTCCACGTCTGCAGGCCATCAAGAACATTCTGCGCGACCCGCAACTGGTGGCGCAGATGAATCTGCCGGTGCTGCCGAACCGACCCTACTTCGAATCGGTCGCGCTCTATGGCAAGCATATTGATCTGGACACGGTGGCCAAACTGGCGAACATCAGTGTCGACGAGGTCAAAGCACTCAACCCCGAGCACTATCGCCCGGTGATGAAGGTGGAGACGATCAACCTGCCCAAGGAACGGGTGGCGCAATTCAAATCCAACCTGAGCCTCCTGGAAGAAAACGACAAGCCGCTCTCCAAGTGGGTGTCCTACACCGTCCAACCCGGTGAAAAGCCTCAGCGTATTGCCGACAAGTTCAACATGTCGATCTCCCAGCTGCAGGAAGCCAACGGCGTTTCACTCAAATCGCTGAGCAAGCCGGGTCAACCGCTTCTGGTGCTCACGGAGGGCAACAACGAGCTCCCCAAAGGGGCTGCACCGTTGGTCGAGATGAACGAGAACACGCCGGTCACCGTGCCCGAGGCCGACAAACCCAGCAAGAAGTCATCACGGGATAAGCCGCTCAAATCTCAGTCCACGCGATCAAAACAACTCAGCGCCAACACAGGCAGCACCAAAACCAGCAAGACACCGGCCAAATCAGGCTCTTCAGTCAAATCGAGTGCGCCCGCTCCTAGCAAGTCCCCGGCTAAAACGACTCAGACCAAAAAGAGTAGCAGCCCACAGAGCACGAGCAAAAAGCGCGACAAATAAGCCACTGAAGAAAGCACTAAAGGGCGGCCTTAGCCTTCGATCGCAACCCTCGGTACCGATGCCAGCAAACGCTGGGTGTAGTTCTCTTGCGGGTGTTCAAAAATCTGTTCAACGGTACCCCGCTCCACAACGCGGCCTGCCTGCATCACCACGACCCGATCAGCCAGGTAACGAACGACGCCGAAGTTGTGCGTGATAAAGAGGTACGCCATCCCGGTTTCGCGTTGCAGATCGCGCAAGAGATTCAGGATCTGCGCCTGGACTGAAACATCCAGCGCCGAGGTAGGCTCATCACAGATCAGCAACTTCGGCCCCACCGCCAGCGCCCTGGCAATGGCAATCCGCTGACGCTGGCCACCCGAGAATTCGTGCGGGTAGCGATCGAGCGCTTCTGCTGGCAAGCCCACCCGATCTAGCAAGGTCGTCAGCGCTGCGGTATTTGTCCGATCCGCGGGCATGCCCAGCGCGCGTGGCCCCTCGGCCAGAATATCGCGGATGCGCTGCCGCGGATCCAGCGACGCGAAGGGATCCTGGAAGACCATCTGGACATCACGGCGCCAGCCAGCCGGTGGACGCACACCGGGCCCGGCAATAGCTTTGCCCTGAAGCCGGATCGTGCCAGAGGCAACCGGAAGCAGACCGAGAATGCCCCGCGCAATCGTTGATTTGCCACAGCCCGACTCCCCCACCAATGCAACCGTCTCACCCGGAGCAACCTCAAGACTGATCGCATCAACAACCATCGCAGGCGGCGGCAGACCACGCCAGCGGCGCCACCATGCCATACCTGGTGGCGCATAGGTGATCGCGATGCTCTCCAGCGCGAGTACCGGATCCGCTTCTTCAGCGACGATATCGGACGGGTGGTTTGAAACCCTTTGGCCATCAGACGACACCGGGTTGCTCAAGGGTTGACAGGGTTCACCCGCACGCCAGCACAAGACGGCATGCGGTGTGGGCATGACGGCAGCAGAGTCCTGACGGCCCAGACAAGGCAAGGTCGCCAAAGGGGGAGATTCAGCATCGCAATGGGGTTCGCGTTCCGCACAGCGTGGCGAGAACCGGCAGGCCATGGGCCACTGCCCCAGGGGCGGCACACGACCAGGTAGCTGCATGAGCGGCTGCCCGGGTTGAGCACACTCGGGCAATGCCGCCAGCAGCGCACGGGTATAGGGATGTCCGGGATGATTCAGCACCTCGCTCACCGGTCCGGTCTCGACAATCTGTCCGGCATACATCACGGCGACCCGATCAGCCCGACTTGCGACCACGCCCAGGTCATGAGTGATCAGTAAGGTGCCCATTTGACGCTGCTGTTGCAGGTCGCGCATGAGGTCAAGAATTTGCGCCTGCAGGGTGACATCCAGCGCAGTCGTTGGCTCATCGGCCAGTAGAATCTGCGGGTCGCCGGCCAGCGCCATGGCGATCATGGCACGCTGTTTCATGCCCCCCGAGAGTTCGAAGGGATAGGCCTGTAGCGCCCGCTCAGGGTCGGGTAGACCGACCTGCGCCAGCAGATCCAGTACCACCTGACGTTTTTGAGATGCGCTCAGTGCCTGCTGCTGTGTCACAACCTCGGCAATCTGGTCGCCGATACGCATCACCGGGTTCAGGCTGGTGGCAGGCTCCTGAAAAATCATGGCCATGCGCTGGCCGCGAATCGCCCGCATGCGGTGCTCGGAGAGCCTGAGCAGGTCTTCGGCACGCACCCCCTCTCGCGGTTGCAGAAGCACCTGCCCCGAAAGATAGCGGGCGTTGCCGGGCAGCAGGCGCATCAGCGCCAGCGCCGTCAGGGATTTGCCACAGCCGGATTCACCCAGCAGCGCCAGAGTCTCCCCGGCATGCAGTTCGAAATGGATATCACTCAAGGCATCAAGCAATCCCGGTGAACCATCCGGCATCGTCCGGGCAAAGCCCATGGACAGATGACGTACACGGAGCAAGGGCTGACTCATGACGACTGCTCCGAGCGTGGATCTAGGGCATCACGCACGGCATCGGCGAGCAGATTGGCCGCGAGCACCAGGATCACCATGAACACAAAGGCCGCCGTCAGAGACCACCAGACGACCGGCTCGCGAGCCAGCTCCATCCGGGCGTTATTGATCATCAGCCCGAAGCTGTGCATGGTGGGATCCACCCCGATCCCGATATAACTCAACACCGCCTCAGCCAATACCAGCGAAGAAAACTCCATCACCATGGTGATCAGAATAATTGGGAAGACATTGGGCAAGACATGCCGGAGCAGGATGCTGGCCGAGCCCACGCCGAATGAGCGGGCTGCCTGCACGTATTCATACTCGCGCATCTTAAGTGCCTCACCCCGGAGCAAGCGTGCGATCCCCGTCCAGCTGGTCATACCGAGGATGACGCACAGCGCCAGCAAGCGGACATCGCCCCGCTCCACCGCAGTCGCAAACCATTCCGGGTGGTTATCAATCATGACCTGAATACTCAGCACGGCGGCTGCGATCAACAGCACCCCGGGTATCGCACTGACGGTGGTGTAGATGTACTGGATCACATCATCCACCTTGCCTCGGAAGTAACCGGCCGATAGCCCCAGTGCCACACCAATCGGAAGCGTCACCAGGGTTGGCACAAGACCAATCACCAAGGCCGTGCGCAAACTCTTGAGCACCTGATACAACA
Organism: uncultured Dechloromonas sp.; assembly: GCA_964604465.1. Taxonomy (GTDB): domain Bacteria; phylum Pseudomonadota; class Gammaproteobacteria; order Burkholderiales; family Rhodocyclaceae; genus Fluviibacter. Next base: position 5,165 of record CAZRYZ010000050.1, read on the forward strand.
CATCCTGGCCCACCTTGTCGGTACCGAAAACATGAAAGTTGGTGCTCAATCCGGTGAAAATGCCACCGATGATAAAGAGCAGTGCCAGCGTCCCGCTCACCCAACGCGCTGTGGTTGATGAACGCAGGTTGCGTGGCCGACGTTTTTGCACCAGGTGCACAATGAGCCAAACGGGGAGAAAGAGCAGCAAACCCCCCAGCGCACCGAACAGGCTGCGATGAGATACATCCCACAGGTAAGCGCTGGTGCTGATGGGTCCTGGCGGAAAGGCCTGAGCGGCTGCTTTAAGACGTGGGGCTTCACGACGGACTTCGATCGCCCCATCGGGTTGAGTCATCGTGACCGCCTCAAGGGCGGATAGCTGGGTTGCCAAAGGGGCCGAATAGGTTTTCTCATGATCACGGCGCAAATCATCGAGAAGCAGATCAAGCACGGAGCGGACCTCGACCCCATAGCGTACGGGCACTTCGATCGTTGTACCCACCTGGGTGCTCGATGTCGTTGAATTGGCCAGCGGCTCACGGAAATGGATCGAATCGAGCAAGGCAAAAACGGCGGCAACCGCAAGCAAGAGCGCCGAGACCACCGCCAGTTTCTGGGCGAAGACTTTGGCCCATACGGCCCGCTGTATCGGTGAGCGCAGAATCACCCACAGTCCCAACAGAAAGGCTATAAACAGCAACCAGAGCAACGCATCGGTCGCCAGACAGACCCACAGGCTGTCGCGCAAGGTGATAACGATCTGCGATAGCGTCATGGGCATCACCGCAACCGGATACGCGGGTCGACCAGCGTATACGAGATATCCGTCAGAATCAGGCCGATGAGATAGAGCACCGAGCCCAGAAAGACCATGGCGCGCACCACGGCAAAATCCTGAGCCGCAATGGCATCAATGGTGTAACTGCCTAACCCCGGAATGCCAAAGAAGGATTCGAGTAGCAACGAACCCAGAAAGAGCGAGGGAATCACAACCACCACCCCGGTCAGGATCGGGATGAGTCCGTTGCGTAGCACGTGCACAAAAAGGATCCGCGTCTCCGAGAGGCCCTTAGCACGCGCCGTACGGACATAATCCCGCCCGATCTCTTCCAGAAACAGCGTGCGGTACCAGCGCGTGGCGCCGCCCAGACCGGCGATCACGCCCACTGCCACGGGCAGTAGCAGGAAATGCCAGGCCACCCAGGGGTTGCCGTCATAGCCGGATATCGGCACGAGCTTGAGTACCCGGGCAAAGAGGAACTGGCCGCCAATAATGAAGAACAACGACGAGATCGACATCAGAGTGACGCAGATGACCACACCGGTCCGATCCAGCCAGGTGCCACGGAAGAGCACCAAAAGGAGCGCCAGACTCACCGTGAGCCCGAGGCCGACGACAAAAGTTGGCACGGCAATCGCCAGCGAGGGACCCATCCGTTCGCGGATCTCCTGCCCGATCTCGCGACCGTCTTCACTGCGTCCGAACTCGCCGGCAAAAAGCGTCACGGACTTCTCGAAGAATATCGTTTCGGTGACCTGCCCCAGACCGATCGATGCCTCATTGATGAACAACGGCTTATCGTAGCCACGCGCCGCCTTCCATTGCTGAATTGCTTCCGGCGTCACCCGTTTCACGCCCAGTTGCATGCGCGCCATATCGTCCGGGCTGTTGACCATAAAGAACAGGGCAAAGGTGATGAGATTCACGCCGATGAGAATCGGCACGGCATAAAGCAGACGTCGGATCAGATAGCGGATCATCAGGCGTCCCTTACTGGTCGACCAAAAGCATCGAGGTTACCCCGTGCGCGATACGCACGGACCGCAGGCCAGAGTAATAAAACTACCCCACCGACCAATAACAGCATCGGCCAGCGGAGTGGCTTGTTCCAGGCCTCGCGCAGCGTCTCGCGTTGCTCGCCGTCAATGCGCACGTATTTCACCGTATTCGTGGCCACATTATTGAGCTTGGCGTTACGCACCCAGCCATGCTGGAGTACATAGGTCTTGGGATAAAACCAGTAGATCCAGGGCGCATCGTCGCGCACCAGCTTCAGCATCCGGTCGATAACGGCCTGTCTTGCCGGACCATTAGGAAGATTCTTCATTTCGCGGAACAGCCGGTCATACTCGGGATTGCTGTAGTTGGCCGTGTTTTCTCCACCATGCGCCACTTTGCCTTCCGGCCCATAGAGCAGAAACAGGAAATTCTCGGGATCCGGGTAATCGGCATTCCATCCCAGGAAATACATCTGGGCACTGCCCTTACGCAGCTTCTCCTGGAAGCGGTTGAAGTCGGTGCTTCGGACCACCAGTTGAATGCCTAGCTGATTGAGTTGTCGTGACATCCAGTCCATCGTCGACTTGTCGCCCATCCCGCCGGAAGTGGTATCCAGATTGAGCACCAGGGGCTGGCCGGTTTTTTCATCGCGGCCATCGGGCCAACCGGCCTGCACCATCAGCTTTTTTGCATCCGTCAGACTGCGACGATGAGGCGCACCGTCTTTCCACGTATAAACCACGGGGTTGATTCCCGCCTCCCCGGGCTGATAGCCGAAAATACCGGGCGGAATCGGCCCCATGCCCGGCTGGCCGCGCCCATTCAGAAAGATAGAAATAAATTCTTCCTGGTCCAGTGCAATCGACAACGCCTGACGTAAGAATTTCGAGCGACGTTGTTCCTCAGGCGACTTGCCGCCCACTACCGGATCGAGCAGATTGAAGCCCAGGTAGTAAACCGATGTTCGCACCGCGGTCTGCAGGCGAATCCCCTGCTCGGCCATATCGTCCGAGACATTCACGTCGCCACTGACTGAAACCGTCACCGCCTGATCAAAGCTGTCTGAGGAAATACCCGATTCATCGTAATAACCCTGAAGAAATTTGTTCCAGTACGGCAGACTCTCCTTTTCACGGCTGTAGACCACGCCATCGGATAACGGTAAACGTGCATCGCAACTGGCCAGCAGGCCTGCCGCGGTATCGGCAGCCTCGCCACGACACGGGTAACGTTCATCATGGAAATTAGGATTCCGGGCCAGTTCAATCCGCGAATTGGGATTGTTGTGCACCATCATGAAAGGCCCCGTACCGACCGGCCAGGTATCGATGCGCACATTGCTCCGGCGCAGCGCTGGCTGCCCGTAAAACTGATCGACCTCACGCGGAACCGGCGCAAAGAAATTCATCGCCAGCCAGTAGATAAACTGCGGGTACTTACCCTCGAGCGTGATTTCGAGGGTATGGTCATCAAGCGCCCGCGCTCCGGCAAGGGGCAGCAAATCCAGATCCACCCAGGTTCCGGGCGATGCCTCGGTGCGGGTCTTGATCTCTTCAGCCAGTGCCTTCAAGCCCTGGATGTGCCCACTCATCATGCCGAAGATCGGCGAGTGTACTGCCGGGTTTGCCAGACGTTTGATCTGGTAAACATAATCATGTGCCGTCAGCGCACGCGAGCCCGGCTCGGGAAGAGCCAGCGGGCCGCGTGGAGATTGCACGGCCCTGACCTGACGCTCATCCAGAGACATATAGCGCGGCGATCCATCGGCATTCAGGCTGAACGCCGGATGCGGCTGGTACCTCACATCCTCACGCAGTTTCAGGCGGTAGACAGTTCGTGCCACCTGTTCGACGGGTGCAGACTCGCTGAGCGCCTGCCCGGCACGGTTGTAAAAGCGGATCTCCGGCATCGTCACCAGCGTGGACGGCATCAGCGTATAGGGACGCTCCAGATAGTGGTACTGCAGCGGCGGTTCGTAAATCTGGGAAATGAAGCCGATTTCGTTACTGGAATAAGCAATGGCCGGATCCAGATGTTTGGGGCGTTCGGAGAAACTGGTATAGAGCCGGTTACTGCCCCGTTCCATCGCCGGATAGGGATCATTCCATTCCGAACCGCAGCCAACCAGCATCGACAGGGCGACCACCGCCAGGAGCGGATTACGGAGCCATCGACGCAGCAGGTTTTGCAAAAACAACATCCCTCAAGTCTAACTGATCTCCCCCGCTTCACCGTATATAATCACAAGGTTTGAGTCATTTAACCGGCCCGGGCATCCCCGAGCCACCCTGCTATCAGCCCGTCTACCGGTGCAAAGGAGTCATCATGGGTTTTCTCGCTGGCAAGCGCATTCTGATTACCGGTCTGCTCTCCAAACATTCGATCGCTTATGGCATTGCCAAGGCCTGTCACCGTGAAGGCGCCGAACTGGCATTCACCTTCCAGAACGAACGTTTTATCGACCGCGTCACCAAGTTTGCCGATGAATTTGGCAGCAAGCTCGTGTTCCCGTGCGATGTCAGCGTCGACGCCGACATCGACAACCTCTTTGCCGCCCTGGGCAAGGAATGGGAAGGCCTGGATGGCCTCGTCCACTCAATCGCCTACGCCCCGGCCGAAGCCCTGGAAGGTGACTTCCTCGATGGCATTACCCGCGAAGCCTCGCGCATCGCGCACGACGTCTCCGCCTACAGCTACGCCGCGCTGGCCAAGGCTGCCCGCCCGATGCTGCTGAAAGGTAACAATCCGGCCTTGTTGGCACTGACCTACCTGGGCGCCGAGCGCGTCATGCCCAATTACAACCTGATGGGCATGGCCAAGGCCAGCCTGGAAGCCGCTACCCGTTACATGGCCGTGGCCATGGGTCCACAGAACATCCGCGTCAACGCCATCTCGGCCGGCCCAATCAAAACGCTGGCCGCCTCAGGCATCGGCAGCTTCGGCAAGCTCCTGGCGCACAACGCCAAGGTCGCCCCGCTACGCCGCAATGTCACCACTGATGAAGTTGGCAACGTGGCTGCTTTCCTGCTGTCGGATCTGGCCAGCGGCGTGACCGGCGAAATCACTTATGTGGATTCGGGTTTTAACAT